>MAXT01000027.1 GCA_001751225.1 Desulfuromonadales bacterium C00003107
AAACCGAGCATCTTGGCGTGTCGGGCGGCCCGGCGCATGATGCGCCGTAGCACGTAGCCTCGGCCCTCGTTGCTCGGTAGCACGCCGTCGGCGATGAGAAAGGCGGTGGCGCGGCTGTGGTCGGCGATGACCCGCATGGAGACATCCTGTTCCTCGTCGGCGCCATAATCTTTGCCGGACAGTTTTTCGACGTAGGCGATGATGCCTCGCAGCAGGTCGCAGTCGTAGTTGCTTTGTACGCCTTGAACCACGGCAGCGATGCGCTCCAGGCCCATGCCGGTGTCGATGGATGGTTTTGGTAGCGGGGTTAGCACGCCGTCTGCGCTGCGGTCGAACTGCATGAAGACGAGGTTCCACAGTTCCAGGTAACGGTCGCAGTCACAACTGCCAATTCCGCAGTCGGGGCCGCAGGTCATATTTTCGCCCTGGTCGATGTGAATCTCGGAGCAGGGGCCGCAAGGACCGGTGTCACCCATGGACCAGAAGTTGTCTTTTTCATCCATGCGAATGACCCGCTCTTCCGGCAGGCCTATCTGATCACGCCAGATGGCGAAGGCTTCATCGTCATCTTGAAACACGGTGATCCACAGTTTTCCGACCGGTAGTTTCATCTCTTCAGTGAGAAACTCCCAGGCGTAGCGAATGGCGTCTTCTTTGAAATAGTCGCCAAAAGAGAAGTTGCCGAGCATTTCGAAAAAGGTGTGGTGGCGGGCGGTGCGTCCAACGTTCTCCAAATCGTTATGCTTGCCACCGGCCCGCACGCATTTCTGTGCTGAGGAGGCTCGCACGTAGTCACGCTTTTCGCGGCCGAGGAAGACGTCCTTGAACTGGTTCATACCGGCGTTGATGAACAACAGGGTTGGGTCGTTGTGGGGGATCAGCGGCGAGGAAGCGACCAGGGTGTGGTTGCGCTCCTCGAAATAGCGCAAAAAGCGACTGCGGATTTCATTGGCTGTGAGCATGAGCTGTCTCTGTTACCTTTCTTGATGGCATCGCAAAAAGACCCGACCTACGGCATTGCAGTGTGTTTTCGGGACTTCAACATACGGTGTATGCCTTCATCCCTGAAAAGCCACTACGCCTTGTAGATCGAAATTTTTATTTAGCCATCTCATAGTTTTTTCAGTTGATCCAGTACGGTCGCCAAGGCAAAGCCCCGGCGTAAAAAATAATTGACGACCCGGCGTTTTTCCCGATCGTCTGCTTGGCCATAGTCAAAGGAAGCAAAGCGTCGTTCGAGTAATTCGGTGAGCAGCGTTTCTTCGCTGAAATCGTCTTTCAGTTCTGCCAGGGCTTGCTCGGCAAGTTCTTCGCCTACGCCTGCAAGTTGCAACTCTCGTCGCAATCGCCCACCGACAGCCCGGCCACTGGTAAGCAAATGGCGGGCTTTGCAACGGGCAAAGCGAGCATCGTCGACATAGCCGTATTCCCGGCAGCGGTCCACCGTGGCATCGATGACCTCCGCCTCAAAGCCTTTGCGATGCAGCCTTGACGCTAGCTCTTTTTCACTCCGTTCGCGGGTCTTCAATAACCGCAGTGCGGCGTTGAAGGCCTCATTCCTGGTCATTAACCTCGGGCGACAAATCCGCCTCGTCCTCTTGGGTTGGTTCGTGGGACTGCTCGAAAGCATCCCAACTTAAATCGGAGGTAGAGGAGATGCCGGAGGCCTTGAGCTTGAAGTCGTCGGGGTTAGAGCTCTGGCGTAGGGCTTCTTCAAAGCTGATAAGCTTTTGCTTGTAAAGTGTCATCAGCGACTGGTCGAAGGTCTGCATGCCGTAAGAAACGTAACCCTGCTGAATAGTGTCTCGCAGAAGTTTGGTCTTTTCCCGGTCGTCAATGAGGTCACGCGTACGGGCAGTGGAAACCATGACCTCCACGGCTGGAACCCGGCCCTTGCCGTCGGCCCGTGGCACTAGTCGCTGGGAGACGACTGCCTTGAGGATGCCGGATAACTGGGCGCGAATCTGGCGGTGCTGATGGGGCGGAAACACCGAAATGATACGGTTGATCGACTCCGGTGCGTCGACGGTATGCAGAGTGGCCAGCACCAGGTGGCCAGTCTCGGCAGCGTGCAGTGCCGTCTCCACCGTCTCTTGATCGCGCATCTCGCCGACCAGGATTACGTCCGGGTCTTGGCGCAGGGCATATTTAAGGGCGATGGGAAAACTTTCAGTATCACTACCGATTTCCCGTTGATTGATGATCGACTTGCGGTCCTTGTGAAGGAATTCGATCGGATCCTCCACAGTAATGATGTGTACGGTGCGCTCGCTGTTGATGTGGTCGATCATAGCCGCAAGGGTGGTTGATTTACCGGAACCTGTGGCACCGGTAACCAATACCAGTCCGCGGTGTTCCATGGCGATCTTCTTGATCACCGGCGGCAGGACCAAGTCGTCTAGTTTGGGGATTATAAAGGGGATGACGCGAAACACCATGGTGATGCTGCCGCGCTGGCTGAAGACATTGGCACGGAATCGACCTAGACCGGGAACACCGTAGGCCATATCGATTTCGTGGGTCTCTTCAAAGAGACGCCGGCGCTTCTCGTTCATGATGGCAAAAGCCATCTGCCGGGTTTCGTCGGCGCTGATCCGATTGGCTTTGGGCAGCGGCCGCAGGGCACCATCGATACGGTAAATGGGTGGTAGCCCCGGCTTGATGTGAATATCCGAAGCCTTGGCTTTAAGAGCTACTGTGAGGATTTCATTCAGTTCCATGGTCCCCATCCGCTGCAACGGCGGCCGGCGTTGCCAGGCCGAAGTGCTCAAAGAGTTTACGTTCGATGGTCAGGCCCATGTCGGGGTGCTCGCGCAGAAACTGCTTAGCGTTTTCCCGACCCTGACCGATGCGCTCGCCTTCAAAGGAATACCAGGCGCCGCTCTTGTCGATGATGTCGTGGGCTGCGCCGAGATCGACCAGATCCCCCTCGCGGGAGATGCCCTCGCCGTACATGATGTCGAATTCGGCCTCCTTAAAGGGAGGCGCGACCTTGTTCTTGACCACTTTGACCCGGGTACGGTTGCCGATCACATCCTGCCCCTGTTTCAGGGCCGCGATGCGTCTAATATCCATGCGTATCGACGAGTAAAACTTGAGGGCGTTGCCGCCGGTGGTGGTTTCCGGGTTGCCGAACATGACGCCGATCTTCATGCGGATCTGATTGATAAAGATCAGACTGCAATTCGATTTGCTGATGGTGCCGGTGAGTTTCCGCAGAGCCTGGGACATGAGTCGTGCCTGCAAGCCCATATGAGAGTCACCCATCTCTCCTTCGATTTCGGCCCGTGGCACCAGGGCAGCTACGGAGTCGACTACCAGCACGTCAATAGCGCCGCTGCGCACCAGTACCTCGGTGATTTCCAAGGCCTGTTCGCCGGTGTCGGGCTGGGAGACCAGCAGGTCGTCGGTCTTGACGCCCAGTTTACGGGCGTAGCTGATGTCCAAGGCGTGCTCGGCATCCACAAAGGCAGCGATGCCGCCTTTTTTCTGCGCTTCAGCGACAATATGCAGGGCCAGGGTCGTCTTGCCCGAGGATTCAGGACCATAGATTTCGGTAATGCGGCCGCGGGGGATACCGCCGACCCCAAGGGCCAGATCGATGCTCAGGGCCCCGGTGGGGATGACCTCGATGTCGGGCATGGCGCAGTCTTCTCCGAGGCGCATGATACTGCCCTTACCGAATTGTTTTTCAATTTGGCTCATGGCCAAGTCGATGGCGCGATCGCGGTTGTTGTCGCTCATATAGTTGAAATCCTTTGGTGGTTAAAGGTCGTTTTAGGGCTGAGGTCCGCTCAGGGTCACCGTGTGCCTCGGCAGGTGCAGCGCACCTCGGGGGCCGAGTCGGCTTTCATAGAGAACCAGTTGATCGAGCTGTGCACTACCGCAGTCCCGGTCACTAAAGGAATCGAGTATTCGTCCAGCCCCGGGAACGGGCTTTCGGTGGCGACCAAGGGTCAGGTGGGGCACAAAGGGCCGGTCGTCAATCGGTAGCTGCAGGATATCCAGCTCCGTCTTCAGGGCTCCATGTAGCTGACTCAAGGTGTTGCCGCCGTTAAGACCCAGCCAGACCACCCGTGGTCTGCTGCGGGAAGGAAAGGCACCGACCCCGGAAAATGTCGCTGTGACAGGAGGCTGTAAGCCACCTATCGATAGCATAGAAGTGCCGAGCTTTTCAAGGGAATCTTCTGCAATATCGCCGAGGAAGGCCAGGGTCAAATGGATCGTTCCCGGCTTCACCCAGCGTATCCCCGGCAGGGCTGTTGCCAGTTCCTGTTGCAGCTTGGCGATGATCCGCAGGGTGGCTTCCGGCAGGGGCAGGGCGATAAAGGCGCGTATCTTGGTCATGGGCGGCATTTTCTCGACCTGCTGTTCACAGCCGGGTGTTCAGGTAGCGGCGCACCCATTCCAGGGCCATGCAGCTGGCCATACGACGAATTTTTTCCCGCTCGCCGCTGAAACGGTAGCCCTTGACCTGCTCCGATTGACCATCACAGAGAGCGAGGAATACCGTGCCTACCGGTTTTTGCGGGGTGCCGCCATCGGGGCCGGCGATGCCGGTGATGGCCAGGCCCAAGTCGCTGCCGGCGGCGGAGCGGATGCCTTGCGCCATGGCCAGGGCGCAGGTCTCGCTGACTGCACCGGGATTTTGCAGAATCTCGGTCGGTACCTGCAGCCAGTCGTGCTTGGCGGTATTGGAATAGGTCACCGCACCCCGTTCGAAAAAGGCCGAGGCGCCGGGCAGTTCGGTAAGCATGCGGGCGACTTCCCCGCCGGTACACGATTCGGCCAGAGCAATGGTCAATCCCGCATCGGTAAGCATACGGCCGACATTGCCGGCCAGGGTCTCCTGGCCGTTGGCAAAGACATAGGGTTCCAGCAGTTGGCGAGCTTGGAGCTCGGCTCGGTCGAGCAGCGGTTCTGCCGACTCGCCACTGGCCCGGAGTTTAACATGGACGAATGGGAAATCGACGCCAAAGGCCAAGGCGATTCCACTGGGCAGGGCCTGAGTGTCAAATAATTCTTCAACCCTTGGCTCCGAAAGACCGAACACTTTAAGTATGCGTTCCTGTAGAGGACTAGTCCCGCCGCTACGTTGTTGCATGCGCGGAAGCACCTGTTGTTCAAGCATGTCGACCATTTCCTTGGGTACCCCGGGCAGAAAGAACAGATCGCAGTCTTGTTGGTGCAGGGTGAAACCAGGAGCGGTGCCGAGGCGGTTGCCGAGGATGGTCGACTTTAGGGGCAACAGGGCCTGTTTTTCATTGCGCGGATTCATCTCCATATTGCGTTCGACAAAAAAGGCTCGGATCTGCGCCAGAGCTTCATCATTAAGAACCAGGCGCCGGCCGAAGGCTCGAGCAGCTATCCGCGCGGTCAGGTCATCTTCGGTGGGTCCGAGACCGCCGGTAACGATGACCACTTCCCGCTTGCTGGCCAGATCGCATAGGGCACCTTCGATTTCCTCCTCCACATCGCCCACCACTCGGGATTCCCGTATGATATAGCCCTGTGTGCCGAGGATGTTGGCGATACGCGAGGTGTTAGTGTCGGCCATTTCGCCGTTGATCAGCTCATCGCCGGTGGCAAGTACCGCAATGTTGAGACTCATGCTCGGCCCTCCAGAAAAAATGTCCAAAGTAACAGGCCGAGGCGCAGGGCCAGAGCACCGTAGAGGCCGGCAACCACATCGTCCAGCACGACACCAAAACCGTTTTTCAGTCGCCGGTCGAACCAGGAGGCCGGTGGTGGTTTAACGATGTCGAAGATGCGGAATAGCACGAAGCCGAGCAGGGCATTGGTCCAGGAAAAGGGCAGCAGGGCCACCGTAACCAGGTAACCGACCAACTCGTCGATGACAATGCGGCCATCATCAGCCTCACCATAGATGTGGCCGGCCGCTCCGGCCACCCAGAAGGAGAGGCAGAGCAGGGCGCACCAGGTGAGGATGTAGAGGGGCGCCGGCAGGGTCGCCAGTAGGTAAAAAGCCGGTATCCCGGCCAGGGTGCCGACGGTGCCAGAGGCAATGGGGCTGTAGCCGAGCCCGGCATTGCTCGCCAAACAGAGGACGAAGCGGCGCATGTATGCTCCTTAGGTATCAAACGCTGGGGGGATGGCCGAGGCCGGTGGGCCATCGGCATGCAGGACTAACAAGATAGCAACTCAGGTAGGGAAAATCAAAGGGGAAATGTCGTGGGGAGAGCGGTGCTGAAAGGGGTTGGCGGGAAGCCGTGAGGACTTCCCGCCGGGATGATTATGTAAAAGTTAAGGGTGTATGACTGGACCGATGGGCCAGACCGGATAGAAGAAGGGAAATCCACCGGTTTGATCTTTGCCGAAGTGGGCCATGAAATTCTGAATTTCGGGCGACATGATGAAGTCGGCCAAAGCCTTGGCTCCAGCATGATTTGCTTGGGGGTGGCGAGCCGGATTGGCCTCCATGAGAATGTAGGGGCGGCGCATGGTGGGGTCCTGATCGACCAAGATCTGTGCCTTGCCAAAGGGATGTTTTTCAAACACAGAGGGCATGCGGCCAAAGATGAAATAGGCTTCTTTGTTAGCGCCGAAAAGCGGAACATCACCGGAATAAGGTGCTTCGTCCTGAACAAACCAGGCACCGCTCGGACGGATTTTGGCCCGTTTCCACAGAGTATGACCGACCTCCCGGGGGCCGTTGCTGTTGACATCCATGAAGGTGCTCTGGGTGGTAGCGATGCGCTTCAACGCCTCTGCTCCGTCCTTCATGCCGCGGATGCCGGCCGGGTCGCTGGCCGGACCGTAAATAACAAGGTCATTGCGAGCGCAGGGGCGCATGTTGATGCCGTGGCCGTCGGCCACCAGGTCAGTGGTAATGTCGCCGGCATGCATAACCAAGAAGTCGGCATCGCCACTGCGAAAGGGTCCCGAAATCGTTGACCGCGGGCCGGTGGCAATCAATTCAATCTGATAATCGGTCTTAGCTTCGAAACGTTGCACGATAACATCCCACAGGCCAGTCATGGTCATGCCGCCAATGACACAGGCTCGTACTGTAGTATTTTGATTGCTTGCCGGTTCGGCCTCTGGTTTGTTTGGTGATGCTGCCAGGGCTGTTTGAGCCATCAGTAGGCAGCCAAGTAAAGCCACGACAAGGCCGCGGGCAGGATTGTATATCGCTGGTTTCATCGAGTCTCTCCTTGCATTCTTTTTAGGTGCTTGTAGCGTCATTGGGTCTAAATATGCAGCTTTTGGAGTCAAAAATTAACCTCAGGACGTTATTTGCGTGACGATATAACGATGTATTGCAGGGTGCAAGTTAGAAGTGTTTTAAGTGGGTGCGGTTCTGGTTTCAGTAGTTTGCGTAGCGCTATGTTGACTGCTTGACAACGGTTGCGGGGTGTCGTTATGGTCTCGCGATTATAGCGGCGATAGTTTTGATCCGGATGTACGCTGCAGAATTTGAAATTTATTTTGAAAGATGATGAGGAGGATTTATGAAACACAGATTTATTGCGGTTTTGGCTGCATTGGCCATGCTGGGTGGAACTGTCGGTCTAGCGTCGGCTGCCGATGACGGCGTTTATCGTCTCGGTGAGGTTGTTGTCTCAGGCCAGGAGTCTGGTGTTGAGGCCATCGGCACTACCCACAAGGTGACCGCCGAAGAAATCGAAAAACGTGGCGCACGTACCCTTGATGAGGCTATCAACCTGCTGCCGGGCGTGTCGGTCCGTGTAGGTGGTGACGGTACTCCGCGTATCGATATTCGCGGTCTGCGTACTCGTCACATCAAGCTGTTGCTTAACGGTACCCCTTTCAACAGCACTTACGATGGTCAGTTTGATCCGTCATTAATTTCGGTGGAGAATATTGCCGAGGTTAGCGTCACCACCGGTGGCGGCTCTGAACTGTACGGTTCGGGCGGCAATGCCGGGGTTATCAATATCATCACAAAGAAGGGCGGCCAAGGCTTCAACGGTTCTGCGGGGGTCGAACTCGGCGAAGTTGATGCCAGCCTGCTGCGGGCCACTGCCGGTTACGGGACGGAAAAGTACGATTTCTTCGTCAGCGGCAGCATCTACGATCGTGATGCCTTCCGGATGTCAAACCATTTCAGTGAGGAAAAGTATGAAGATGGTGACGACCGGGAAAACAGCGACCGCGAGCGCCAAACCTTGTTCTTCAATGTGGGTTACCAGCCCACCGATGCGACCCTGTTGGGTGTAACCTTCAGCGCCATCAATGGCGAGCGGGGCAAGCCGCCGGTCGTCTACGACAACAAAGAAGACGATTTCGCAAAATCGGTAAAATATGAAAGAGAAGATGATGCCGACGAATTCAACGTACAGGTGGCTGCCAGCCACGATTTCGCCGGACCGTTGAGCGTCAAGGGCTGGGTCTATTACAATAGTCTCGACCTGGAAGAGAATGGCTATGATGATGACACTTATTCCAGCCAGACCAAAAGCAAATCCTATAGCTATGATTCAGAGACTGAAATTTCTGGGGCCAATCTGCAACTGCGTTACGATTTAGAACGTTTCGGAGCTGTGACTGTAGGAGGTATGTTCGAGGATAATCAGTGGGAAGTTGATGGGTATGAAGTCGGCAAAAGCAAGACGACCCTGGTGGACGAAAAAGAAGACTTCCAACTCTATTCGGCAAGCATGGAGTATGTAGTTTCCCCCGTGGACAAGCTCGGTGTGGTCCTCGGTGCTGGCGCCCACTGGCAGGATCGCGACGGCAAGGACGAGGATGATTATTCTTACCTGATCGGCCTGACCTACAATCTGCGTGAAGGGACCCGCCTCAAGACCTCCCACACCCGCAAGGTGCGCTTCCCCACCCTGAAAAACCTTTACGATCCCGAAGATGGCAATCCTGAACTGGAGGCCGAGATTACCCGCAGTTACGAGGCTGGCGTGGAGCAGCAGATCCCGGCCAAAACCCTGCTGTCGGTGACCGGATTCTATATCGAAACTGAAGATTTCATCGAAAAGGTCGATCCCGATCCTTTGGTGCGGAACTACGACGAGTACGAGTTCTACGGTGTGGAAGTCGCGGCAGAAAATCGCTATTTCGACCGTCTGTTCCTCAGAGCCAGCTACTCTTACTTGAAAAGTGAAGACAAAAGCGATGATGCCGACCGTGACGAGTTGCAGAATCGGCCCGAACACAAGATCACCCTCGAGTCGACCTATAATCTTCCCTGGGGCATGACCGCTTACGGTTCTGCTCTGTATGTTACCGACAACTACTACTACAGTCGCACCACTCCCATGGAGCAGGCAAAACTGTCGGATTATGTTGTTGTCGATTTCAAACTCAACAAGTCGGCTGCCAACGGCGCCATCGATCTTTATCTTGGTGTCGATAACATGTTCGACGAGGACTACGAGCAGAGCTACGGTTTCCCCCTGGCCGGTCGTACCTTCTATGGCGGCGCAACCTGGAAGTTTTAATCGAAAATCGCATGTTTAGGTAAAAATTACGGCCGGACCCCATTAAGGGTGTCCGGCCGTTTTGTTTCTAGAATGAGGCAATGTTGTAAATGGGATCTTAAAGGATCAATTCTTGTTCGCCGATTGGATGGCTCGTTCCACCAGTCGGTAGATTTCAGGCAATGGCTGGCCGCTATCCATTGCCAGTTGTCGGCAGCTCTCAAATTCCGGCACCGTGCGAAGTCGCTGCTCTCCCTCGTAAAAGTGTTTAACCTGCGCCGTGCCAAGGGGGGTGGTTACCATAGCCGGTTCGCTGCGCAGCTTGTAGCGGCGCGACTCCTGCCAACGGACTCCGGCAGCGCTGCTTTCCCGCAAGATGATCCGTGCCAGTTGTTCGGATAAATGGGGTGGGGCGATAACGGTCAGGGCCAGCCCAGGTCGATTCTTTTTCATCTGCAAGGCGCTGTAACCCACGTCGAAAGCACCGGCGGACAGCAGGCTGTCCATCAAGACGCCGAGCCACTCAGGGTTAGCGTCGTCAAGGTGGCTTTCGAGAATTGTCACCCGGTCCTGGTCGAGAGTTTCTTCAACTTCTGCTTCACCGAGAAGGCCCCGTAGCAGGTTAGGTCGGTCGGTCTGCTCTCGCTCGCCGGCCCCGTAGCCGACGGTTTCCAGAGTCATGGCCGGCATGGTTTCAAAAGAAGCAATTTCGGCAGCGATAGCGGCTCCGGTGGGGGTGACCAATTCGACTTCGGCACGATCCTCGATTATCGGCAGGCCGCGAAGAATCTCCAGGGTGGCCGGGGCTGGCAGGGGAAAGTTACCGTGAGCACAGCCTACCGTGCCGCGGGTCATCGGCAGGGGGGCGCAGACGACACGCGGATTGCCCAGTAGATGTAAACCGATGGCGGCACCGACAATGTCGATGATGGAGTCGAGGGCGCCGACTTCGTGAAAATGAACCGCTTCCAGAGCCACGCCATGAATCTTGGCTTCCGCTTCGCCGATGCGGCGGAAGATGCGGCGCGCCAGTTCCCTGGTCTCTGTAGCCAGGGCACTGTCCGCCAGCATGCGGTCGATGTCGCGCCAGGTTCGGTGATGGTGCTGTTCTTCGCAGTGCACGGTCAGCTTGCTGCCGGTGATGGCTTGACGTTGGACTTTCTTCAGCTCCAGGTGGTAGCCGTCCACGGGCAACTTTTTTAACTCTGATTCAAGGTCGGCCAGGGGCAGGCCCAGATCGAGCAGCAGGCCGAGAAACATATCGCCGGAAATGCCGGAGAAGGTATCGAGGAACAGGGTTTTCATGATGGGTTCCGTCGGTTAATGCGGGCGGCGGCGCATGCGGCACCGAAGCCGTTGTCGATATTGACTACAGTCACACCGCTGGCACAGGAGTTAAGCATGCCGAGCAGGGCAGCGATGCCGCCGAAACTAGCCCCGTAGCCGACCGAGGTCGGCACGGCGATGACTGGTGTTGCCACCAGGCCTCCGATCACCGAAGGCAGAGCCCCTTCCATGCCGGCCACTACGATTAAAACCTCTGCGCTGCGAAGCAATTCCAGCCGGTCGAACAGACGGTGAATGCCTGCTACCCCGACATCGACGAGCTCTTCCACCTCGTTGCCGAGCATTCGCGCGGTTACGGCAGCTTCCCGAGCTACGGGCAGGTCGGAGGTGCCGGCACAGACTACCAGAATTTTGCCTCGGCCAACGATCTCGATGGGGCTCTGCACCTGGGAGAAGGTTCGCGCTTCGCTGTCATAACAGCCTTGAGGGAATTCGCTCAACAGCTGCTCAGCCTTGCTTTCATCGAGGCGGGTAACCAGCACGTTGCTATTGCGGCGAACCATAGCGCCGACGATGGTGATTATCTGTGCCGCCGTCTTGCTGGCGCCAAGAATCGTCTCCGGGGTGCCTTGACGCAGCTGCCGGTGGTGGTCGAGGCAAGCAATGTCGAGGTTCTCGTAGGGCAGGGTGGCCAGTCGCTTCATTCCGTCTTCAACGGAGAGTCTGCCGTTGCTGAGATCCTCAAGCAGTATTTTCAGGTCATTGGGATTCATGAAAACTCGCGGAAAGAGTAGCCTGGTCGCTCGGTCCAGAGCTCAAAGCGTTCGATTGTGAATACATGCTGCTGGGCTGACGGTTAAAAAATTGCGTCGATGGCTTCAAAGTCCAGTTCGGTTTCGGCCAGGGATTGCAACAAGCTGATTTTCTGACGGTCCTCGGCATCGATTTTGGCGACGTCGTTGGCTATGGTGGAGAAGACTTCCCCACTGCTGTAGCTTTCGGCTCGCATATAGGGGATCTGGCTGCGGTCGAGAATTTGCTGGGTGACTTTGGAAATGGGAAGCAGGCCGGGGATCACCAGCCCGGCAATCTTGTTCCGGTAGTCCGGAATGTTGTAAAGGGCCGCCATGGTGACCAGCAGTTCGTTGCGGGTACTGGTGACGATCAGCAAAGAGGATTCTTTCAGG
>MAXT01000028.1 GCA_001751225.1 Desulfuromonadales bacterium C00003107
GAATCGATAGCGCAAAAAGCCTGTACCACCTGCGGGTCGAAATAGCTGCCGCAGCCATCCATGATAATTTCTATTGCCTTCTGATGGGAGAAGGGTTCTTTGTAAGGCCGTTTGGCCCTTAACGCTTCGTAGACATCGACCAGAGCCATAATGCGGGCACTGAGAGGGATTTTATCACCTGCAAGTCCACAGGGGTAGCCCTGGCCATTCCACCGTTCGTGATGATATTTGGCGATATCGATACCCATTCGGATAAAATCGTTGTGCGGATATTTTGCGTAAACAAATTCCAGGGTGGCCGCGCCAAGGCTGGCGTGGGTTTTCATGACTTCAAATTCTTCAGTAGTTAACTTTCCCGGCTTGAGCATGATGGCATCGTCGATACCGACCTTGCCAACATCATGTAGCGGGCTGGCCTGGTAGATAGTCTCGATAAAATCCACTGTAATCAAGTGCGCGTACACCGAATCGGCGGCTAGTTGTATTGCCAAGGCCCGGCACAGGTCCTGTACCCGCTCTAAGTGCAAGCCGGTATCGTCATCCCGCATATGGGACAGTTTGGCCAAGGCAAAAATCATCGCTCGTTGGGATCGACTGATTTCCTCCAATTGATCGGCTACCTGTTGTTCCAGACAGACGTTGGCGGTCTCCAGTTGTTGCTGGGACCGACGGAGCAGGAGGTGGGTGTTGACGCGGGCATAGACCTCTTCGACCTGAAACGGTTTGGTGATGTAGTCGACCCCGCCGGCACGAAAGGCTTTGGTTTTGTCGAGGGTGTCATCCAGGGCGCTGATGAAAATGACGGGGATATCTTGCAGAGCCTGATCCGCTTTCAGTTGGGCACAGACTTCGTAGCCGTCCATCCCAGGCATGGTGATGTCGAGCAGGATCAGATCGGGTTGTCTCTGACTGGCCGCTCGCAGGGCCAGGGTGCCGTGAGGAAAGGCACTTACCCGGTAGTCTGCCTTGATCAGCAGGTTGCTTAGCAGGTGCAGGTTCTCCGGTGTATCGTCAACGATCATGATATGAGGGGATTTCATAGACTTCCTCGATTAGCCATTCTCTGAAAATTGTTTTTATGCTTACCCCAGAAGATTAAGCAGCTTTTCGTATTCATATCGATCAGCCAGTGTAGACAAATAGCCCCGCAGGGCACCGTCACTCGTACCCACCTCGTCCAATAACTCTGAAAAATGGATCATATCGCCATGTTCCACGGCCTGCTTCAGTGCGATAAGGAGGTTTGCTGGTAAATTCTGCACAGCCTCTGGTTCTGGAGGGCTATCGCTAGATAAAGTTTTTTTGATCATTGTGGGGCTGTAGAGATAGTCAATGTTGCAAAGAGTCTTAAGTTTTGCGTAGAGCTCGGTTGTCTTAAAGGGTTTGGTGATAAAGTCATCCGCACCGGCTGTAATGGTTTGCCTTGAAAGGTCATCGCAAGCAAGCCCCCCTGCGGTGACAATAATGATTTTCATCTCTGAGTTATTTGGTAGCGATCGCAAACGACGGGTGGTTTGATAACCGTCTATTCCTGTCATTTGAACATCCATTAATACCAGATCAGGCTGCCAGCTTGAGACTCGCTCAATGGCCTCTTCGCCACTGGTGACTGCTTCCACCGTAAAACCAACCACACTCAGGGTTTGGCTGAGCATGTTGCGACTGCTGGTGTCATCTTCAACGATCAACGCTCGTACCGGCAGATATTGGGGGGCGATGGATTCAACCTGACACCGATTGCTGCTGGGTGCCAATTGTAGTTCATCGCCGGCACACTTTTGAGCGCTGAAGGTAAAGCGGAACTGACTGCCAGCACCCGCCGTACTTTCCTCTAAGAAGAGCTCTCCGCCGAGTTGCTCGGCAAAGGTACGACTGATCGACAATCCCAATCCTGATCCCTGACCGGAGTTCCGACCGCTGCTGGTCTGCTCAAACGCCTTGAATAATTTATCCTGTTCACTGAGGTCGATGCCGTTGCCACTGTCACTGACATCGACGGTGATAAGCCAATTTGTCTGGTCGGTAGTTGAACCGCTGGCCTGTAGGGAAATATGGCCCTGGTCGGTAAATTTGACTGCATTGGAGAGAAGATTGATTAAAACCTGGCGCACCTTGGCTCGATCGGCATTCAAATAGCGCGGTAACTCTGGTGCCAGGGTCATGTCGAACTGCAAGGACTTTTGTTGGCAGGAAAGCTTAAACATAGAAGCAAGGTCGGCCATTAACTGGCGGAAGTCTAAAGGTGCGTTCTGAATGGTGACATGCCCGGCTTCGATCCGCGAGAGTTCCAAAACATCGTTGATCAATTCCAGCAGATGGTCGCCGCTGCGATTGATGGTTTGAATCTGTTCTCTCTGGCTGGATCGTAAGTCAGAATCTTTTTGCAATAGCTGAGAATAGCCGAGAATGGCGTTAAGGGGGGTGCGAATCTCGTGGCTCATGCTGGCGAGAAAAGTGCTTTTGGCCCGGTTTGCTGACTCCGCTGCTTCGGCCAACTGTTCGGCCTGGGTGGTAGCCTCTTTAAGCTGAAGGTTGGCTTTGTGCAAGGACTCTTCCGCCGTCAGGCGGCTGCGAATGTCCATCATACACTCAACAAGTTTTTCCCGCCCCTGAATGGTGATCTTCCTCACTGTCTTTAACACCGGAATTTGAACACCGTCGTGCTGAATCAAGATTTTTTCAGAGCTGTCAACCGTCTGATTCAGATCGAGAATCGGGCAGCTATCTTCCTGGGCAGGACAAAGGAAACTATGGCAGCGATTACCGACAATGTGTTCCTCGCTGGCCCCTATTATTTCGACAGCGGCGGGGTTCACACTTTCGATGATACGGGTAGCAGCGTCAATAATAACCAGCGGCACAGGCAGGCTTTCAATCAGAGTCCGTTGGGTTTTTTCACTTTCCCGAAGTGTTTCCTCCATGCGCTTACGTTCGCTGATGTCTTCCTTAGTGGCAATGTAATGAGTGATGCAATTGTAGCTGTCACGAATGGGGGAAATGGCGTTGAGTTCCCAGTAAAGATCGCCATCTTTGCGGCGATTAAGAATTTCGCCTTTCCAGGTTCGTCCGGCGCTTATGGTTTGCCATAGTTTTTTATAAAGCCCATGGGGCATATGGCCGGACTTAAGTAGCCTTGAACTCTGTCCTATTACTTCCTTTTCGCCGTATCCGGTCATTTGCAGAAACCGTGGATTGGCGTATTCGATGATCCCATCAAGGTCGGTGATAATAACAGCTGTTGGACTCTGTTCTACGGCTGTTGATAGCTTTCGGGAGATTTCTTCGCTCTGCTTGAGACGCTCGTCTGTGGCTTTGCGAGTCGTGATGTCATGAAATGCTGTTACCGCACCATGAAGTTGTCCATCGACCCAAATAGGCCGACTGGCCAATTCCACGGTTAGGATGGAACCGGAGCGGTGGCGGAAATTTTCCTCGCTTTGGTACTGTTGTCCCTGGCTGACTGCCAGGAAAAACGGACAGTCCTCTTTTTGAATAAAAGCGTTGTCGCTATGGGAGTGGAATAGGTCGTGGGCTGTTTCACCGAGCAGTTCTCGTTCACTAAATCCGAGAATTTTGCAGGCTGCCGGATTAATACGTTCGATTCTGCCCCTACCATCAGTGACGTAAACCCCTTCGGCCAGGGCGTTGTTCATCGCCTGCAGGTTGTGTTTCTCGGTACTGAGCGCGACGGTCCAGCGACGTAGCCGCAGCATCAGAATGGTAATCACCGCCAACACAAACAGCATTGTTGTCAGATAAACAACAAATTCATTGAAAAAGGCCGCAGAGATCGGGTCCTGAGCATAAGAGACGAGATAGCCGGCGACCTGTCCTTTAATATCTCGGATGGGTAGCATGGAGACGATGTGTGTGGAGCCGTCAACGGTGACATTGGTGGTCAGGGGGCGCCCTTGATTGAGTGCCGTCTGCACCTGCTGATTTTTGCGCAACTGGCGATTGATAGCGGTGGCACCGGCAGAGAGTTGCGGTGGGCTGTCAGGCAGAATGGCATTGGCGTCCTCAAGCAAATAGTCAGGATGGATGTCTGCCGGGCTGTACAACCATTGCTGCTCAGGAAAAATATAGGGTTGGGTCAGCTTGCGGTTGACCAGAAAGGTATATTCACGGTTGGGATCAAGCTTAGCCAGTGCATCGCGAATACCTTTAGCGGTAACACTGATTGCAGTACTGCCGAGATAACGGTCTTGGGAGATTAAAGGAAAGACATAGCGGAAGCTGGAACGCAGTTTCCCGGTTTCGAAGCCATGTACAGGACGTTTTTCAGTATTGGCCAGACGGACCGATTCCTGGAATTCAAGGAGGGGGTCACCATAGCGGTCGGGTTTATGGAAACGTAAAAAACTTGTACCGTCCGGTAGATAAAATTGTAATTGTAATGGAATTTCTGCTTTGAGAGTCTGATAGGCAGGAAAGAGTTGGCGGTACAGTCGGCCGCGCGCCAGGTCCTGTTCTGGGCCTTGGCTGGTAACGGCTGTTTCAAGCAGTTGCAAAATATCGGTGTGTTCAATGGAGCTAGAGTAGAAATTTTCAATGGCCAGATGGTACATCTGGAGGCTGGCTCGGTAGGCTGTATCGAGGGTATCTTGGTGTTCAGAAAAATGGCTGGTTTGTTTTTTTTGCATGTTCTTAAACAGAAACAGACCGAGACCGATAGACAACAACAGCATGGCGACGATAAGGCCATAGCGTGCTGCTAGATGTTTGAGTTGTTTTCCCATCTAGAAATTACCTTCATCGGGAATGGTGACACCCTCAAGCAGTTCGCGAATTACATCGTAATTGGTATCGTCTGACGGGATCGCTCCGTAACGGATGTTGTCACCCCAGTCAGCAAGCATTTCTCTATGTTTTCCCTCCGAATCTATGGCAATGAGTGCGTGGCGAATCTGGTTCATTAGTTCTGGCTTGAGGGTTGCTTTGTTGCCTACCAGAGCAAAGGAGGGTAGAGGAGCCGTTTCTTCAATAACTTTCAGCCCGAGGTGCGCATATTTTTTACCGATAGATGTTTTTAGTACACCAGCATCGTACGGACCTTGCACGACAGCTAGAGCAACCGCATCATGCTTACCGAGGTATCTGTGGTTGTTAGATTCCATATTGCTACCGTGTTGGCGCAATAGACCGTTGGCCGAAAGATAACCGCAGGTAGACAAGGGTTGGGTCAATGCCAGCTTCTTGTCTAACAGATTTTCAAGGGGAAATGTTGAATCGGCAAAGACGACCAGGCCACAAGTATAGGTAGTCTGGCCGGAAGCTTCTTTGAAGTGAATCAAGGGCTCGGCTTGAGGATGGCTGGCACGAAGTTCAACGTAGGGTAGGGGCCTCAGGTAAGCCAAGTCGATATCACCGTTACGGAACTTTTCAAGAATATCGGCATAACTGTCGGCGTAAACGTATTCAATGGAGATGCCGAGGTGTTGTTGCAGATAATCGGTCATGGGCCGAAACTGCTTAACCACAGTTTCACGGTCTTCCATAGGCAAGGGCGCAAAGCGCACTACCTCAAGGGCAAAGCTTGTACCTGTAAGGCACCAAACGCTCAATATCGTTAGCCAGATTGTGCGACGCATTGATATTGCCTCCTGAACAGCATGCTTTTCAAAAGATCCGCAGGATGGAAATCTACTGCAACTGGTGACTCCTAATTTCTCTTTATTATTGTGCAAATTGCAAAAAAGCCCGTTTTTGCATATTCGCAAAACGGGCTTATTACCAAGATTCAAACCGTATGGTTTTCTCTTTAGTAGCCCGGCTATCCCCGAAGGACCCGCAGCTTTGCGTCACTGGATTGCTCCAGTTTTGCCACCGAACAGACACAAACTGTTGCAATATGTTGCTAAAGTTTCAGAGTAAAGTCAATCTTAATCCTTTCGCGCCGTTAACGAGATGCTTATCGAAAGCACGTTTGTTGTAGAGGAGGTAGGGCGAATATGTCGCTGAGAAAAGCTGAGCACAGAACGGGAAAACAGCGGAAGGACAGGCAAGTTTTTTGCGTGCGATTAACTTTTGGTCCAAGGGTTTCCTTCGAGGCTTCATGTGAACCAGCTTGTTTGGCCAGACTATAAGTCGCTGTGCTGCCGTCCGCATGTGTTCGGCAGCGTTGGAGACCTCGCACAGGTAATAGGCCCCCCCTTCATAGAGAAGATCATTTTTTAGCTGGTTGCCGACTACCTCCTCGTTGGGGTACCCGCGCAACACCAGGCCTTTATTGTGGCGATGCGCCAAGGCTTCGGCGTGATAATTTCCAACGATCAGATCGTAGTCACCCCCCCCCTTAAATTTTCGGTATCCTCCAGGTCGCCAACTAGCACCCGGTCGGCAGGAATGTTGTCGAGCTGAGGCGAATCAACGGTGGATAGGGCCAGGGTCACTTTTCCGCCGGCTTCGGCAAGTTGCTGACCGGTGCCTGCCAGAAAATCGGGTTCACCGACTAATAGAATGCGCGTTTGACCGAGGGAAAAATGACTGTCGAGCATGGCGCCCTGCAGACGTTTACGCCAGCGAATAACGCTGGGAGGGGCTCGTCCAGTCCGCTGGCGTCGAGAAGCGCGGCCACTAGTTGGTCGGTGGCCTTCAGGCCCTGTAAGTGCGGGAAGGACCGGTGCCGAATTTCGGAATTCTTTTTCACCAGCGCTTCGGCGATGGCCAGAATTGAGGCGCTGGTGTCCTGTTTGCCGTAGAAGGAGACGGAGATGGATGGCATGCCGTGGCGTTGTTCCATCTTGCGGGTCAAAGAGATCAGCGACTTGGCGCAGACCAGCACGTTGAGTTTGGCGCGATGGGCAGTACGAATATACGAAATTCGGCCGTCACCGCTGAGGGTGGAGAGCACGCGAATGCCGAGCTCTTCGAGCAGCGGGGTGTATTGCCACATGTCGCCGGTCACGTTGTATTCACCGATCAGGTTGATATCGAAGGGAGTAATAGTTTCCGGCTCCATTGTGCCGACCAGGTGGTTCAATACCGCTTTTCCGGCTAGCCGACTGCCGAGGTTCTTGCTGCCGACAAAGCCGGGGGCGTGGACCGGCACCATGGGGATGCCGTGGGCTTCCTCAGTCTGCCTGCAAGCTGCATCAATATCGTCGCCGATCATGGCGGTGACGCAGGTGCTGTAGACAAAAACAGCTTCCGGCGCATAGCTCACCACGATGTAGTCGATGGCCTGGCGTAGCTTTTCTTCACCGCCGAACACGACGTC
>MAXT01000029.1 GCA_001751225.1 Desulfuromonadales bacterium C00003107
GCAGCAGCCCATTCCTGGCCGTGAGATCGTTGATAAAGGTAAGCGTGACGATAGGTGAGGATGAGTAGGTCGCGACTGTCCGTGGAGAGATCCATGGCGGTAGGCTGGGAGCGGAATTGGCCATAGGGCAGCAATAAGTCGAAAGAGCTCGGCGGCGGGATCGTGGCTACGGGGCCGATGACCGTAGCCATTTGCAGTTGAACTCCAGGCGGCGGGCCGAGGGGTAAACTGTAAAGCATCGGAGGGTTACTGCGTTTGCTGAGCAGTAGAATTCGAGCAGCGGTCTCATCGACGGCTACCGCCTCGCAGTCGTGGGGACCGTCGGGATAAGTAAAAGTCAAACTCCAAGCCGGCTGAACCTCACCGCTAAAACGGCCCTGGTCATCGGCCTGCGGCTCAGGCAGCGCATGCAGTACCACCCGGTCACGCTGGCCACGATTGTCGCCGACATCGGCCACCAACAACCAGGGTTTGCCCCGCCAAGTAAAAGCGACCAGGTCCTCCCAGTCGTCGTTGTCCACTCCTGCAAGGATCACTTGACCAAGCTCTCTTCCGTCGACGGCCAGGGCATACAGGGCCGACCGGTTTCCGCTGTCGTTCACGGCCCACAACAGATCGGAGCGACGCCGTGATGTGGCCAGACCGGAGGCTTCGACCAGTTCTGTGGACTGCAGGCGACCACTCTCCACGGCAACAAACTGTGATAAGCGCGGATCGAGAACGACGACTGGCAGTGGTGCACGAACGCAGCCGCTCAGACCCAAAAGCAGATACAAGATCCCACCCACTACAACTTTCCACATAATCATTTCCTATGCTTAGATACTTATAAACTGACGATTAACCATCCGTTGCAACGGTGATCCTACCGCCCCTAGCTGAGGTAAAGTTGAACTTGTCGCACCCGAAACAAAAAGTTCGCCATGACAGGTGAGGTCAAAAAGAGTACGAATTTGTGTAAAAAAGCCTGCAGAGGCTATTCCGTCCGCGCTAAGACCTTATACCTCACTTCGCCTTCAAGCTATTGCTTTTCCGGACAGGTGCCAGAGTTTTGACTTCTCGCCGCACAGCGACCCTGCCTTTCCTCTCCCTTCATTCAAACATTGAACCTTAGACACTCTACAAAACCTTGTTTTTACGTGTTAATTTCCGGGAAAGTGTTGTATACAAAAGAGCTCTCATGCCATGCTGGTGTAGAAATTGCTTTTCTCATATGGTTAGTGTGCATTGTTATTGCTTCGACAGCTGAGGCAGGTCTTACCGGCCTGGTTCATCAAAGAACTGTCGTCGCTTATTTGGCGGGGTCTTGATCGCCTTAATTTCCACTGGAAAGCTTGGGATTAAATCTCTCTATCGGCGTAGCCTCTGTTCTGATTATTCCAAAGATCCGCGCGACGTCATCTTCATAATCCCCCGGAGAACAAATGGAGACTGCTCAAATAAATACCGCAGAGGCAAACGTCTACCCGGCGGAGCCCCAGCCTACCGCAGCTCATATCTCGCCAGACCATTTTGATCCCCTACTTGAATGTCTGCTGATCGTCTCCCGCTCCCATAACCGGGTTCTCACTCGCGATGCCGCTTTGGCCGGTCTGCCCATGGAACGCCAGGAGGTACTATCTCCCGGACTCTTCGAACGAGCCGCCGCACGGGCCGGATTGAGCTGCAACATCGTGCAACGCCCTCTGGAAAAACTGAATCCAAACCTTTTCCCAGCGGTTTTGCTGTTTCACGACCAGGAAGCTTGTGTGCTGCTGGGCTGGAACGAAGACGAAACGGTTGCCCGAGTGATCTTCCCCGAACTAGGGGAGGCAGAAGTAGACCTACCGCTGGAAAAGCTGGCGGAACGTTACTGCGACAGAGCCATTCTGATCCGGCCCCGCTTCCGGTTTGACGCCCGCGCCCCAGAAGTGGGAAAGGTCCGGGAGCGTCACTGGTTCTGGGGCACACTGGGGGAGAATCTGCCCCTCTACCGGGACGTACTGGTCGCCGCCTTCATAATCAGTTTGTTTGCCCTGGCACTGCCTCTCTTCATCCGCACTGTCTACGACCGAGTGGTACCTAATCATGCCTTTGACACACTGTGGGTGCTAGCGGCCGGCGTGGCGGTGGTGCTGGTGGCCGATGTAGTGATGCGCACCATGCGAGGCTATTTCCTCGATTTGGCCAGCAAGCGCGTTGACGTGAAACTCTCATCTTTCATCATGGAGAGGGTGCTGGCCACCCGTCTGGAAAGCCGCCCCTTAAGCACCGGTTCCTTTGCCGCCAACCTACGTTCCTTCGAAACGATACGGGATTTTATCACTTCGGCGACGGTGACGGCATTTATCGACCTTCCCTTTGCCTTCCTTTTCGTCCTAGTTATCGGCTGGATTGCCTGGCCCATTGCCCTGACGATTTTCGGCGGCATGATCCTGGTACTCCTGATCGGCTTGACTGTGCAGAAGAAGATGCACCATCTGGCCGAAACGAGTTATCGAGGTGGTGCCCAGAGAAACGCCACCCTGATCGAGAGCCTGGTCGGCCTGGAGACGATCAAGTCTCTTGGCGCCGAAGGCATCATGCAACGCAAATGGGAATCGAGCGTCTCTTTCCTGGCCCGGACCAGCGCCAGCTTACGCCTGCTCTCTATGTCCACCATCAACAGCGCCATGTGGGTGCAGCAACTAATTTCGGTGGCCACCATCATCATCGGCGTCTACCTGATTGCTGAGGGCCGTCTCTCCATGGGCGGCCTGATCGCCTGTTCCATGCTTTCCTCACGTGCCATGGCTCCCATCGGTCAGGTGGCCGGCCTGCTGATGCAGTACCACAGCGCCAGCATCGCCCTGAAATCGCTCGACGGCATTTTGAACAAGGCGGTGGAACGCCCCGATGACGCCAATTTCGTCTCCCGCAAAACCTTCTGCGGGGACATTCAGCTCAAGGACGTAAGCTTCAGCTACCCCGGCCAGGATCTTAACGCCCTGCATGGCGTATCGCTGCACATCCGGGAGGGCGAACACGTGGCCATCCTCGGCCGGGTCGGTTCCGGAAAAACCACCTTGCAACGGTTGATTGTCGGCCTCTACCAACCGACGGTCGGCTCGGTTTTGATCGACGGCATCGATCTGCGGCAGATTGACCCGGCGGAACTGCGCCGGCAGACCGGTTATGTCTCCCAAGACATAACCCTTTTTTACGGCACCCTGCGGGAGAACCTGACCATGGCCCTGCCGACGGCTGACGACGCGGCGGTACTCAAAGCAGCTGATTGCGGCGGTATTCTCGAGTTTGTCAACAGCCACCCCCAGGGCTTCGACATGATGATCGGCGAACGAGGGGAATCCCTCTCCGGCGGCCAACGCCAGGGGGTGGCCATCGGCCGGGCCCTTATTGGCGAGCCCCCCATCCTGCTGCTGGACGAACCGACCGGTTCCATGGACCATTCCAGCGAGGGAACCATCAAAAACCGCTTGAAAACAGCTGCCGAAGGCAAAACGATGATCGTCATCACCCATCGCACTTCGCTGCTCGACCTGGTCGACCGAATCATCGTCCTTGACGGCGGCAAGATCGTTGCCGACGGGCCCAAGGATCAGGTCATCAAGGCCTTGCGGCAGGGTCGCATCGGAAGGACGTCATGATTCAGCGCCTATTCGACCGACTGAAGCAGATCAAGTTTCCGATGAGCCTCTTCGACCGCCTGCTGGAAGCCAAGCTGCCGGTGCGTACCTATGACAACCTCGCTTGGGACCTCGATGCCGACTGGGCCCGCCTGGAGCAGGAACCGCTGCGGGCCCGCGCCCTCCTCTACTGGGGCTGTCTGGTCCTTGCCGCCCTGTTGGTCTGGGCCGGGTTTGCCCAGATCGATGAAGTCACCCGGGGCGAGGGAAAAGTTATACCCTCCCGACAGGTGCAGATCGTGCAATCGGTCGACGGTGGTATTGTCTCCGACATCCTGGTGCATGAAGGGGAAATCGTTGATATCGGGCAAGTCTTATTTCGTATCGACCCAACCCGCTTTCTCTCCTCCTTACGGGAAAATCGTGTTCAATATATGGCCCTGCTGGCCAAAGCCGAACGCCTGCGGGCCCTCTCCGAGGGACGCCCTTTCTCACCCGCCGACGAACGATTACAGAAAATCCCCGCTATCCTGGAACACGAACGCACCCTGTACCTTTCCAATCGGGAAGAACTCGATGTACAGCTCCATATCGCCGATCAGCAGCTCACGCAACGTCGGCAGGAACTGGAGGAAGCGCGATCCCGGCACAACCAGCTCACCCAGAACCTCGAACTGGTGACCCGAGAATTTACCGTATCGGAACCCCTTGCCTCCTCCGGCGCGGTATCAGAAATCGACCTATTGCGCCTGAAACGGGAGATGGTGCGCCTCAGCGGTGAGCGAGCCCAGACAGAATCCCAGATCAAGCGCCTGCAGTCGGCGGTTGTTGAAGCACGGAGGAACATCCAGGAAGTTGATCTAAACTTCCGCAACCGGATTGGCGCCGAGCTTTCTGATGTTATGGGCAAAGTTTCCTCCCTCGCCGCAGGCAGCACCACCTTATCGGACCGCGTCCAGCACGCTGAAATCAAATCCCCGGTCCGCGGAACGATAAAAAGCCTGTTCATCAACACTCTGGGTGCCGTCGTGAACCCTGGCAAGGAGGTCGTGGAAGTGATTCCCCTTGATGACACCCTGCTGCTGGAAGCCAAAGTCAAACCCCAGGACATCGCGTTTTTGGGGCCGGGCCAGGAGGCCCTGGTCAAGTTCACCGCCTATGACTTCGCCATCTATGGCGGTTTGAAGGCAGTAGTCGAACATATAGGCGCCGATACGGTCACGGACGAGCGTGGCAATGCCTTTTACGTCATCCGGGTCCGCACCCATGAATCGGGTTTCGGCAAGGACCTGCCGATCATCCCGGGCATGGTGGCGCAGGTCGATGTTATCACCGGGAAAAAAACCATCCTTAACTACCTGCTCAAGCCCGTTATGCGGGCCAAAGCCAATGCGTTGAGTGAACGATGATGACCATGCACCTCTGTCTTTCTAGCCAAACCAAACAGCTCGGCCGCTGGCGCCAGGCCTTTCCTGACGGGCACATCACCTGTTCACCGGAAACCTTGCTCGCCAACAAAACTGCCGGCCTGCTCTGGCTCCACGCTAGCTCCACACCTGAAATGCGCATCGACGAATCAATCCATGCCGCAAGAGAGCACCTGCCGGAAATCCGGATCGTGGTGCTCTCCAACACTCCAACTCAGCAGGAAGCCCTGTTGGCGCTGCATAGCGGAGCCGCCGGCTACTGCCATGCCCAGGCCACTCCGAGTCTGCTTCAACAGGTCGCCACGGTGGTGGAAAACGGTGGGCTCTGGATCGGCACCGAGCTGATGAGCCGCATCCTTGCCGCAACGGGTCAATTGCACTCCTGCAATCCCGACCATCTGGCCCTCGCTCAGCTCACGCCACGAGAACGAGACGTCGCTCTGGCCGTCGGCCGCGGCATCTCCAACAAGGAAGTCGCCCAGCAACTCGCCATCACCGAGCGCACCGTCAAGGCTCACCTTGGCGCAATCTTCGAAAAACTGGGAGTCCGCGATCGCCTGCAGCTGGTGGTCTTTCTCAACCGCGATGCCGAGCCGACAGACGCCCATCAGAACCCCACATACAGCGCCTTCCCCGGGTAACACCCACTTTCCTTACCCCGGCTGATTAACTCATAAAGCCTCGTGACAAAACGGCCAGCGTGCATTAGTCCAAAAATACCGTCATAAATATCCCCATCTAGTACTTTCGTACAATTTTCTTATTCATTCTGCCCTGCTATATTACGCAAACTCAAAAACCCCGAATTACAGCAACGTCCCTTTGCCGCTGAAAGGATAGCATCGTTATGAGCCATCATCCTATTGCCACTGTAGCCGCCGTAACCGGCAGCGCATTCGCCCGCAACGAAAACGGGGAACTTCGCGTTTTAAAGGCTGGCGATACCCTGTTGGAAGGCGAAGTTGTCCTAGCCTCCGCCGATGGCCACGTCGAGCTGTCCTTTGTCGACAATTCCACCATGGAGGTCGTAGAAGATCAATCCGTCACGCTTACCAGCGACCTGTTGGAATCAGGCCCGTTCGATGCCACAGACAGCGCCTTGGCCGACGATACGGCCGAGCGGATATTGCAGTTGCTAGCGGAAGACAAGGAAATCGATGAAGCTATTGAAGCCCCGGCGGCAGGTCTTGCCGGTGGCGAAGGTGGCGGCGGCAACAACTTTGTGCGCCTGCTGCGCATAGCTGAAGGGGTTGATCCGCTACATTACGAATTTTCGGGCACTTCAGGGACGGAAGCAGCGACTTTTGAGAACCCTCTGGAGGTTGATGATGACGGGGGGATTGGGGGGGCCACCATCACCGTCGACACCATCACCGCCGACGATATCATCAACTCGGTGGAAGATGATGCCCCCATTACCGTGAACGGCACCGTCGCTGGCGATGCCGCGGCAGGAGATACGGTCAGCTTTACCGTCAATGGCACCGAGTACACCACCACGGTTGATCCCGGTGGTACCACCTGGAGTGTCGCCGTTAGCGGAGCGGATCTGGCAGCCGACACCGAGTTTGAGGCCACGGTTACCGGCACCGACAATAACGGCAATCCCTTCTCCGGAACCACAACCTCCACCCATACGGTGGATCTGGAGGCTAACGCCACCATCACCGTCGGCAACATCACCGCCGACGATATCGTCAACTCGGTGGAAGATGATGCCCCCATTACCGTGAACGGCACCGTCGCTGGCGATGCCGCGGCAGGAGATACGGTCAGCTTTACCGTCAATGGCACCGAATACACCACCACGGTTAATCCCGATGGTACCACCTGGAGTGTTGCCGTTAGCGGCAGCGACCTCGCGGCCGATGCCGAGTTTGAGGCCACCGTCACTGGAACCGATGTTAACGGCAATCCTTTCACCGGGTCCACGACCTCCACCCATGAAGTTGCGCCAATGTTTAACATCACCGAAGACTCGGTAACTCTCTATGAAGAAGGTCTGCAAGCAGGGGATGGCGCGCCCTTCGACGGCATACCCGAAACTCCAGGCGATCCTGGAATTGCTTCCGATGGTGGCCTATTTGGTATTTCCGACCCCGATGGAGACTCTCTAACCATTACCTTGAATGGTCCTGACGGCCTGACTTCTGATGGCCAGAATGTTACCTGGAACTGGCATTGGGACGCTGATTCTAGCAGCGGAACACTGATCGGCTCTGCCGGCGGCCAGGAGGTCGTGGATATCAACATCAATGACAAGGGCGCATACGACGTAACCCTCAACGGTCCCATTGATCACCCAAATCCAGGCGAGGATACGCTATCCTTCGAGGTCGGCGTGCGTGCCTCGGACGGCACGGCCTTCACCGATGGAACCCTGACCATCAACATCGCGGATGACAGTCCCATCGGAGAGGACACGACTCATTCGCTTACCGTGCAACAGTCCGACACCAACCTGATGGTTATTTTGGATGTTTCCGGGAGCATGTCCAGCAGTTCAGGGGTTGACGGTCTCTCGCGGCTTGAGCTGGCCAAACAGGGCATCCATAACCTGCTCGACGGTTATGACGAGTACGGAGATGTGAGCGTGCGCCTCGTCACCTTTTCCTCCGGGGCCGGCGAAATAGGCGAGGAGTGGATGACCGTAGAAGAAGCCCGCGGTTTCATCAATGCCCTGGGGGCTGGGGGCATGACCAACTATGACGCCGCACTGGATACAGCCATGTCGGCTTTTTCCAGCGATGGAGCGATTGCTGGCGCACAGAATGTGTCATATTTCCTATCCGATGGCGCCCCGACATACGGAGCCGGTGATTCAAGCACCCTGACTGGCGCGAATAATAACGCCTCTGGCGATTTGGGCATTCAAAACGCCGAGGAGACGATCTGGACCGATTTCCTGACCCTGAACAAGGTCCATTCGATTGCCCTGGGGATGGGCAGCGGCATAAATGAAGGAAAGTTAGAACCGATCGCTTATGACGGCATCGTCGGGCAGGACACGCACGGCATTGTGGTCACAGATCTAGCCACACTTGATGCTACGTTGCAGTCGACCATCATCATTCCGCCGATTACCGGCAGTATTCTGGCTAGTGGCGTAATGGGTTCCGGCGCCGCCTTCGGGGCCGACGGCGGCTATCTGCAAGCACTGACGGTTGACGAAGTCACCTATACCTTCGACGAAAGCGACGGCAGCCTCGCCGTAAGCCAGTCCAGCGATTACAGCTACGACACGGATAGCCACCAGGTCACCCTCACAACGACTGCAGGGGCCGAGCTTACCGTGGATTTCGACGACGGAACTTATAAGTATCTGGCGTCGCCGAATGTAACCGAGCCTTACCGGGAGACCCTGGCCTACACGATTGCCGACAACGACGGCGATGCGACTGCGGCTACCCTTACCCTGGATGTCTCCCAGTTTGAGGCGCAAAACGATCATGTGATCACCAACACCGCTGTCGGTGACTCTCTGGATATTCCTTTAGACGCCTTGACAGCTAACGACAGCGTAACGGCCCAGACCTCTATGGGGAATGTCGTCCCAGGTGCCGGCACCGACCTGTCAATTGCCAACGGCAAGGTGACACTGAACAATGTTGCCAACGGACAAGGTTTTGCCTATGAAATTACCACCGGCGGAACCAGCGATTCGGCGGCGGTCGATGTATCGTTGGTCGATTCCGACACTCTGATTGGCACCGCCGGTGACGACATTCTGATCAACACCCGCCCAGACATCAGCGCTGCAACTAACATTGTCGACGCAGTAGTTGCGGCAGGAGACACCTACCAAAATGCCGACCAGATGGGATTCACCTACTCCCACGGGACGGAAGGCGTCTGGATCGAGGCGATCAGCCTCAACCTGCAGGCAGGTGGGGATGACAATGCGTTCTTCGATTCGGAAGGCTCCGGCAGCTCCGGCCCGGAAATCGGCAGCCTGACCGGCATTGATCCCGGTGACGTGAGCTTTAGCGTTACCGATGGCAGTCCGACCCTGACCGTCGCCTTTACCGACCATACCTTTACTCAGGGCGACAGTATCCATTTCGGCATCGACACCGATTATCTTGGCAACGACATAGGTGCCGCATTCGGCGACCAGGATGTTCAGGTCACCATCAGCTTCAGCGACGGCACCAGCATCACGGGCTCTTACCTTGCCAATGCGGATGGCTCCTCCTCGGTACAACTCCACTCCGGCAGCTACCTGGACGGCGGCGCCGGTAACGATGTGCTGCTCGGCAACAGCGGCAACGATCTTTTGATCGGCGGCAGTGGCGATGACCACCTCCACGGGGGCACCGGCAACGACATTCTACACGGTGACAGCGGCGACGATATCCTTCACGGCAACAGCGGAAACGACTCCCTCAGCGGGGGATTGGGCGCCGATACCTTTGCCTGGCACCTGGGCGATCAGGGAACGACGATTTCCCCCGCCATCGACACGATGAGCGACTTCTCCACCAGCGAAGGCGACAAACTGGACCTCAGCGACCTGCTCCAAGACGAAAATTCAGGCAATTTGGAAAACTATCTTCATTTCGAGCAGGAGGGGAGCGATACGGTAGTGCATATCAGCCACGATGGATTCTTTGCTGCGGACGACTACCATGCAGCCGATCAATTGATTGTCCTTGAGGGCGTCGACCTCAGCAGTCATGGCAGTGATGCGGCCATCATCGAATTATTGAGAACAAACGGACATTTGACATCCGATTAACCCCAATGGCTTCGGCCAACCACATGAGTGACCAGACAAAACATCAAGGAGACGGTATTGGCTGTTTTTTTTGTGAAACGCGATCAGGGTGGCGCCATCGTCGCCATCAGTCGGCAGCAATTTTCTGACGACTGGGAGGAACTGCAGGAGAACGCTCCGGAGTTAACCGCGTTTTCTGAGACCTTCGCCACCGGGCAAAAGGGGTTGGCCTCCACGGACCTGGGGCTAGTGCGAGTTCTAGAGGACACCATCGACCTGCTCATCGAACGGGGCGTGCTCCGATTCACGGATTTTCCCGAGGATGCTCAGGTCAAACTGCTAGAACGTCGCTCAATGCGTGCATCGCTGCGGAGCCTTGATCTGCTGAAGGAAGAGGGCGAAGAGGAAATTATTTGAGGGATTGATTCTTTGCTTCTGCGAGTCCCGGCAAGAACATTTTCAACGCTTGCCCATCCCCCATTTCCGAACGCACCCGGTCAAGGACATCCCGCCAACGGGACAAACGCCTCGTGGCGCTGGCGACAGGAGTGGGGTTGCCACCGGCCCACAAGTTTTCGCTGCTGAAGCTGAAAACCGGGAACAGATCGGGGCGTTGAGAGGCCGGCCGGATATCGGAGATGAGGTTGTCCAATATAAGAGGTTCGCTGGTCGGGGACGGGTAATAGCTTAAAACCATGTGAGCCCGACTGATCCGGCTGTGGCGACCACCGATTCGGGCTTTGACATAGGTCAGGCGAAGTTTTTCGGTCGCAACCCCCAACAACTTGAGGGACAGGTATTTGGCTATGGTGAAGTCTTCACAGTCGCCCTGACCACGGCCCAAGGTTTCCAGGGGGGTGGCCCAGTAATCAGGCAAGTTCCAAATCTTGGCATCTTCAACAAAAAGAATGCGCTGATTGAAAAAATCGTTGACCCTCCGCACCCGGTCCTCTTCAGCACTATTAGCGGTCTCACTCAGCATCTGCCGCCAGCTTGCGACCCCCTGCCTGCCTTCGGCACCGAACCTTTGTCCGGCCAATTGCAGCATGTGGTCGAAATCGGGCGCGGCGGCAACTAAACTTGCCAAAAGAATCATAGTCGCCAACATAAAATAGGGTCGGAATAATTTCATCTACGGTAAAATACCTTTGATTGAACCCTACCAGGATATTAGGAAACGGCCTGCCGACAGGCCGGACGTTCGCCATCCCACTGAACTCCCGAGATTTTCTCTTTACTTTAATACACCCTCATTGATAATCTGGCGCCGATCAAAACTTCAGAAAACCATTAAAAAGACCCGCAATCAACATAAAACAACTGAGGACTTTTGTCATGCACTTCAAATGCGCCCTTATATCTGTTCTGCTCTTCCTGATAAGCGGGGCGGTCTGTGCGGAAACATCGGTCAACCTCCCGGATGTAGTACGACAGGCGATTAGCGAAAACCCTGAAGTTCAAGCAAGCTGGCATACTTTTCTGGCAGCGACCGAGCAACAGACTGGCGCCAAAGGAGGATACTTCCCCCGCCTCGACCTGACCGCCGGCACGGGCTGGGAACATTGGGAGAACTCAGACTTTTCAGACGAGGAGTTCACCCGTTCCAATGTCGCCTTGTCACTCCGCCAAATGGTTTTTGACGGTTTCGCCACCCGCAACGAAGTGGCCAGGCTCGGGTACGCTAAATTGGTTCGTTATTACGAGTTCATGGCCGCATCCGAAAACATCGGCCTAGAAGCGGTCCGGGCCTATCTCGACGTGCTGCGCTATCGAGAATTGAAAAAGCTCGCGGCGGATAATTTCATTCAGCACCGAGATCTTTTCAACAAAGTTCAGGAACGCGTCCAGGCTGGTCTCAGCCGCGGCGTCGACCTCGAACAGGCAAGCGGCCGTCTGGCTCTCGCCGAATCAAACTTCATTACCGAAACAACCAACCTGTACGATGTCAGCTCCCGTTACCTGCGTATTGTCGGCCATGCCCCGTCATCCTCCCTTGCCCCTCCAGAGCCTCTGAGCGCGGGGATCCCCTCTGATCGCGACAGAGCCTTAACAATTGCATTTCAAGAGAATCCTTCATTCAACGCCGCAGTGGAAAATGTTCGCTCTGCCGAAGCGGAAACCGAGGAGAGCAAAGCCCCTTTCATGCCGCGGATCGATCTTCAGGCACGGCAAAATTTCGGACGGTCGTCCGGAGACTTTCAGGACCGCGACGGTGAAACCATTGTTGAGCTGGTATTGAGCTATAATCTTTTGGCCGGCGGATCGGACCTGGCCGCCCGGCGCCAGTCTCTCCAGCAACTCAACTCGGCCAAAGACCTGCGGGAACGGGCTTGCCGCAACGTGCGTCAGGAATTTGCCATAGCCTACAACGACAAGGACAGCCTGAAAGAACAACTTCGCTACCGCAACGAGCACCAACTTTCCGCCGAAAAAGCACGAAAAGCCTATCGGGACCAGTTCGACATCGGCCAGCGCACCCTTCTCGACCTGCTCGATACGGAAAATGAATATTTCGAAGCGCGCCGTGCCTACGTCGGCACAAGCTACGATTATACGCTGTCCCATGCCCGCACCCTGGCCGCCATGGGACAGTTACTTAACAACCTGAAGGTGAGTCGTGAAGCCCTGCCTTCACTGGAGGATATCGGCCAGAACCGGACCGGGATTGATCCCGACTCCACCTGTCCTGCGGAAACGATCGACATTACCATTGAATTTCCGCCCCTGGCCGCTCCAGTCGCCGCCAAAACGGTCGTTGCGCCTACCCTGACCGCCACCGAAAAAGGCGCCGATGGCGATGGCGACAAGGTCCCCGATCACCTGGATGCCTGTCCCAACACCCCCCCGGCCATCGAAGTGGACCAATTCGGCTGTCCGGAAATTCTCCCTGCACAGATAAGTTTCCAGATTAATGTGTTATTCCCCTTTTCATCAGCAAAAATTCCGGAAAAGTACCGGGATGAAATTCTTCGCCTGGCCGAATTTCTCCGCAAACACCCTGCCCTCAAAATCGCCATTGAAGGCCACACCGACAGCGTTGGTTCCCAGGAGTTCAATCAGAGTCTATCGCAAAAAAGGGCAGAAAGTGTCGTTAGCCGCCTCGTCGAAAAACATGCCATTAAACCCGACCGGCTTCAAGCTTTTGGCTACGGCGAAGACAGACCTATTGCACGTAATCAATCCATTGAAGGCCGCGACCGTAACCGCCGCGTAGTAGCTGTCCCCTTGGAAAATAATTCTGCAAAACTGTAAGCCCTTAATTTTGCGGGTCAATTGAGTCCCGGTTGGTCTACAGCCCCCCGTTTACCTTTTTTTCACTACACTCCCTAAATTCGACCAACCTCTATACAACCGTTCATTGGGTCGAAGTCAAGGTGACCCCTGGCCCGGTCATCCCGTCCACCCCTAGGCCGACCAGGCAATCAACCTCCTCGATCGACTGTACACCTTCAGCAATGGCGGTCAAGCCGATGGTATGGACAATCATGCACAGCCCTCGCAGAAAAGCCTGACTGCCGGGATTTTCATGTATCCCCCGAATCAACGACGAATCGATCTTGACATAGTCAAGCCCCAGATCATGCAGAGCACCTATCCGGGAAAATTGGGGACCGACGTGTTCTATCCCGACCTTCGCCCCCAAGGGTTTCAAAACTTCTACCAACTTGCGGAACTCGGCGACATGACGAACCGCCCCGCTTTCGGAAACTTCCAGCCACAGAGAATTTGCCAATTCCGGGGCCTTGTGCAATTTTTGAATCAGGGCAGTCCTGAATCCTGGATCGCAGAGCGCTTCCGGAGAGATGTTAACCCCTAGCGGCTTCCCCTGCCCCGCAATCTCCTCCAGAGCCCTCTCCACAACTTGGAAATCAACGCGCGGCATCAAACCAAGGCGTGCAGCCCAGGGTAAGACACTACCGGCCGCCAACCAGTCTTCGCCGATCCGAAGCCGCACCGGAGTTTCAAGATGAAGCAGTTGGCCCTTGACGTCAACGACCGGAAAATGGGCCAATTTAAGCCCATCGGCATCAAGGGCCTGATTCAGGGAGACCCGCCATCCTTCCAAATCGGTGATTTGTCTGGGCTGAACCTCCGCAAGGGTGATCTGAACCTCACCAGTCCCGTTACGCTCGGCAGTAATAAGGGCGGCATCGGTCCTGGACAAAAGTCGGGAAAGGGTTTCCCCCGGCTCCATAGCAGTGCCCCCGACGGGCAGAAAATATTCACCGGCATGCCCTGGATCATCGATGGCAAGATGTAAGGCACCGGCCACCTCTTGCGCCAAATCAAAGGCTGCACTGTTGCCGGGAGCTAGCAAAGCAAAATCAGCACCACTGATCCTGCCCACCGTGCGCTCGGAGTTTTCTGGACAAAGGACGGACAACTGCTCTCCAATGCGCCGCAACAACTGATCTGTGGCTTCACGACCGAGACTCCGATTCATGTCGTCAAGCTTGGGCACACGGGCAATGACGAGCCCTCCAGCCGCACTGGCATCATCTCGCAACAATACCGATTCGGTGCGTTTAAGAAAAGGCGCGCGAAGCAGAAGTCCCGTGAGAGGATCGTGCTCTATATCTTTCCGCAGCACTTCCAAGCGCTCCGATTCATCTTCCAGCATTCTTTTGACCCGTGTCGACAAGCCATTCATAGCGCCAACCAGGGTGCGCAACTCAGGGATCGAAGGTTCGGCAACCGTGATGAAACGCCGGGCTCCGATAGCCTCGGCCTGTTGTACAACCTCTCCCAACGGGCGGGTAATGGAACGAATCGCCAAGGTTCCAATTATACCGGCCAGCGTCGCCACCCCGAGAAACCAGAACGACAAATTAAGGGTCTCCTGCCAGAGCGACTCATAGGCAAATCGGCTATGACTCTGGAGAAACAACGTGCCAAACTGTTTCCAGCCATTCTGCACCTGGGCAACCCCCGCAGCAGCCTGCAGGGGAACCAGCCTTTGGAACCAACCAGGGACCTTGAGAGAATTCGCGGGATTGCTGTGCTCGATCAAGACTTTCCCGTGGGGATCGACAAGGCGGATAAACTGGTAATGACCGCTGTCGAATTGAGCACTGAGCAACAACTCGACCGTCACCGGATCATCCGCCACCTGGGACATGGAAAGAGCCAGCGACGTGGCATTGTCCGTATTTTTGAGATAGAGCTGCTCTTGGAGGTATTTCTGTGCAGAAAGGGCGCTAAGAACAAAACTCGCCCCGAAAGTCAGGACCATAAGAACCGCCACAGAGACCCAAAGTTGTTTTGTCAGGGACATGTACTCTCTCCTATTGAACCGATAGCAGGATATGGATAAATATCCAGCGTGCCATGCCCTATCATACTGATTTCTCAAATCTTATCAATGTGAAAGCCGGATTCCATTTCTGTGCTTCTCCCCGACTCCACCTGTTTTGTACCATGCTCGACACCCCCTGAGGCACAAGTGTAGGTGCGTCGTTCCACTTCAACCCATTCAGTCCCTCGTTTTTCAGAAACACAAAAGCCCCGCTTTGGCGGGGCTTTTGTGTTTCTATATTTGTCTTCACACCTTCGCGTGAAATGGCCCATGCCCGTTGTTTGGCCCACCCTCAACCCAGCTCGGCGAGCCGCGCCAGCAGCTCCGTTTCACTCAACCCTTGATGTAGTGGCTGACCAAAACCTTCACCATCCCGGTGCAACAAATCGTACCTGCTTTCCTGGTTCTCCGTCGACTTCCGCGTTCCCACGATGCCATAGTCGGCTAATTGGGGCTGAGAGCAACCGTTGAGACAGCCGGAGATCGCCCAGCTTCGTGCCCGACCTTGCGCGCCCAGAACTTTGTCAAGCTGGCCAAGCAGATCACGCGTCGCTACCAACCCCTTGGGGCAGTCGTGGCTACCGGGACAGACGCGGCATTGCAGAGCTGCTTCCCCGGAGAGTAGACCGGCCCCGTGCAGAGCGGTGCGCAACAGGGGTTCATCAACACCCGAACTGAGGGAGACCAGCAAATTCTGTTCGCGGCTGATCGCCAGAAAACCGTCGCCGAGCTCCCCGGCGATATCCGCGGCACAACGTAAATCGTTGCTCGCCAGTTGCCCTCCTGCTATCGGCAATTCAACCCAACCATCGGTTCCCGGCGCGATAGCCACCCCGAACTCATCGTCGAGGGGGCTAGTCAAAGGCAACAAAGAGGTCCCAGCGGTTTCCTTGGCCAGCAAAGTACGGAACTCCTGCTCGCCGATATCGGCCAGCAGGTGCTTGAGGCGCTTACCCGCCGGGGCATGCTGCTGGTAGACGCGGATCACCCCTTCAACCAAGGGCAGCAAGCGCTCCACAGGCACCCGGTTGGCGAGGAGAAAGGCCTCTTGAGGCTGGCGACCGAGTCCACCGGCCGCCCACAGATCGCACAGCTCCCGCTCCCCTTCCCGACCGAGATAGACCAGGGCCAAATCCTGACAGAGATGGCGAGCTCCCGAATAGCCGTTTTCCACCGCCAGCTTGAACTTTTTCGGCAGCCCCTCGAAATGGGGATTGCCGGTAAAATGCCGGTGCAAACGCTCAACGAACAACTGAATGCGATCGAAATTACCACCATCGGTGTTGCAAGCCACTGCCCGCACCGCACCGCCACTGGCACCGCGGCTGGTCAAACCGACCGCATGCAGCCGCCGGTAGATCTGGGCGAGGTTCTCACCCCGCAGTCCATGCAGTTCGATATTACCGCGACAGGTCAGATGCAGTGCACCAACGGCAAAGTTGTCGGCGAGATCGGCCACCGCAGCAGCCTGCACCGCCGAGATCACCCCGGCTGGCAGTTTAAGCCGCAGCATCAGATCACCGGCAGCATTCTGCTGGTAAATACCATTAATTTTGAGGGTTCGATAGTCGAAGGAATGGCTCATAAAACTTATCCTTGAATGAAAATTGATGGCCAAGAAGCCGCTGGCGCAACGTTGTTGCGCCGGCCGGCAGCTGTCACTATGCTCCTTGGCTCAATAAAGGTCAATATGGGTGGTTTGTTAAAACGGCAGCTTTTCGAGCAACCATTCCACCTGTTCTGCCAGAGAGGTGACCTGGTCACTTAGCGCCACGGTCGAACCCTCGACCACGGCTTTCGTGCCCCGCTGAATATGGAGGAGCTCATCAACAGTGAATCTGTCTGCCGCCAGTTCTTCGACCAGCTCCGATTGAGCAGCAGCGATCACCAGAACGATCAGCCCAGCCTCCGTCATTAATCGGGCGACCTCCGCGACCCGTTGCAGATGGGCCTCTTCATCCACGGCTTCACCTAGGGTGCCGCGCAATATTTCGCCATTGAGCAGACAGGTGTGTCGACCCAGGCTGTGCAGCCTGCTTTCCAGGCGGTACGGTAGTTCGGAGGCAGTGGCCTCAAGGGGAGCGCTGAACCAGACCACCTTCGGTTGCTGGCCCTTGAGGGCCGCCCGAGCTACCTTGTCCAACGGCAGCTGCCCCCGGCCCTCGATAGATTCACTGGAAAGAGCGCGATGGATCATTCCGGCGGCCACCGTGGCATTGCTCAGACGATCGATGAGAATAAAACTGCCCGTCGCATCGTTATCGCGATAGGGATCAAAGGCGATGCTTTTGCTCACAGAAATCTGGCACAGCCCCACTTCGTTGAGCTCCAGAGCACCCGCCGATTGCTGTTGCAGTGTATTGACGTCGATTTTGTATTTGACCTGCCTCACCTGAGCCGGAGCACTACCCGCAGTGGTCTTGAGCAGATAGCTGCGACCGGGCACCAGAGGCTGTTCATGGAGCCAGGCCAGGTGAGCTTCAAGCTGATCGCTTTGGGCCGGACGCTGCTCGGGCGCAGCCAGCAGATCGCCGCGACTGATGTCGATTTCGTCGGTCAAGGTCAGAGTCACCGCTTGGCCGGCTACGGCTTGCAACAAATCGCCACCCATGGTGACAATACGTGCCACGCGGCTGGTCTGACCGGAGCTGCTCACCACTACCGCATCGCCCGGACGAATGGTGCCGGAAACGATGGTTCCACAAAAGCCGCGGAAATCCAGATCGGGCCGATTGACCCACTGCACCGGCAGGCGAAAGGGACGATTGGCGGCGGAATCCTCGATTTGTACCGTCTCCAAATGCTCCAGCAAGGCCGGCCCGTCGTACCAGGGGGTCCGTTCGCTGCTGTGCAGTACATTGTCCCCTTCCAGGGCCGAAATGGGGATGGCCGTAATCTCCTCGAAGCCGAGTCCAGAAGCAAAGAGCTGGTACTCTTTGCGGATGGTCTCGAACCGTTCGGCGCTGTAGTCGACCAGGTCCATCTTGTTCACCGCCAACACCACCCGACGGATACCTACCAGGGAAACCAGATAGCTGTGGCGCCGGGTCTGGGTCAGAATCCCCTTGCGTGCATCGATGAGGATTACCGCCACCTGAGCCGTCGAAGCACCGGTGACCATGTTGCGGGTGTACTGCTCATGGCCTGGAGTATCGGCGACGATGAACTTGCGCTTGTCGGTGGAGAAGTAGCGGTAAGCCACGTCGATGGTGATACCTTGCTCTCGCTCAGCCTGCAGGCCATCGAGCAGCAAGGCATAGTCGATATTCTCCCCCTGAGTGCCGACCCGCTTGCTGTCGGCACTCAGAGCGGCGAGCTGGTCCTCGAAAACCATCTTCGAATCCCACAGCAGGCGACCGATCAGGGTGCTCTTGCCGTCGTCGACGCTGCCGCAGGTAATGAAACGCAGCAGCCCCTTCTCCTCCTGGCTCTTCAGGTAGGCGTGAATGTCCTCAGCGATAAGTTCGGATTGATGCGCCATTAGAAATATCCCTCCTGCTTCTTTTTCTCCATGGATCCACTCTGGTCATGATCGATCAATCGGCCCTGCCGCTCCGAAGTGCGAGTCAGAAGCATCTCCTGGATGATCTCCGGCAAGGTGTCGGCCGTCGATTCCACCGCCCCGGTCAGGGGGTAGCAGCCCAGGGTGCGAAAGCGCACCGACTTGGTCTGTATCTGTTCGCCGGGGCGCAACTTGAGTCGATCGTCGTCTACCAGTATCAGCATACCGTCCCGCTCCACTACGGGCCGCTCCTTAGCCAGATAGAGGGGCACGATGGGGATATTTTCGAGATGGATATACTGCCACACGTCAAGCTCTGTCCAGTTGGACAGGGGGAAGGCCCGGATGCTCTCGCCGGGTTGGACCCGTGCGTTATAGATATTCCACAGCTCGGGACGCTGATTCTTGGGATCCCAGCGGTGGCTGGCGGTACGAAAGGAAAAGATCCGCTCCTTAGCCCGGGACTTCTCTTCGTCCCGTCGGGCACCGCCGAAGGCCGCATCAAATTTGTACTTGTCGAGGGCCTGCTTGAGACCTTCGGTCTTCATTACGTCGGTGTGCAGGGCCGAACCGTGAACGAAAGGATCGATCCCCTGATTGACCCCTTCCTGATTAACGTGAATCAGCAGATCAAAGCCGTATTCGGCCGCGATGCGGTCGCGAAACTCGATCATTTCCCGGAACTTCCAGGTGGTGTCCACATGCATCAGCGGAAAGGGCGGCCGAGCCGGGTAGAAGGCCTTGCGCGCCAGGTGCAGCATGACCGCCGAATCCTTACCGACCGAATAGAGCATTACCGGATTCTCGAATTCGGCGGCAACTTCGCGAATGATGTGGATACTTTCCGCTTCCAGCTGTTCCAGGTGAGTCATGATGTTCTCCAATAAATAGTTTTTCTTTGCTGTTTTCTGCCCCCATTCCCCAGCGCTTCGATTTCTCTTCGAGGTCAAGGCGACCAGGCCCGAACACCGCAGGCGTAGCGCGAGCTACGTCGAGGATGTGAGGAACGCAGGCAACGCCGAGATCGGAGAGAAGGCGAAGCGCCCCGTCAGCGATGGAGGCCGCACTCTTTGTTTTCAGGATTCTCCCACCACCAGCGTCCGGCGCGAGGATGTTCCCCTTCCCGAATCGGACGGGTACAGGGGGCGCAGCCGATGGAAGGATAACCCTGCCGGTGCAGACGATTGACCGGCAGACAGTGCTCCTTGGCGTAGTCCCAGATCTGCTCGTCACTCCAATTGAGCAACGGATTGATCTTAAGCAGACCACCGTTGGCCTGATCGAGTTCAATGGCCGCAAGTCCTGTCCGAGTCACGCTCTGCGCTCGGCGCAGGCCGGTGATCCACCCCCCTTTGCCAGCCAGAGCACGACCTAAGGGCTCGACCTTTCGAACTCGGCAGCACTCGTGCCGGTTGTCAAGATTGGCGCGGAAAGAAAAAAGTCCTTTCTCCCGTTCCAGCTGTTCCACTGCCTGCCGCTCGGGAAAGTACCAATCGATGGCTAATGCGTAGCGTTCGCGCAGCGCCTCGGCCACCTCGTAGGTCTCTTCGTTAAGACGACCGGTGTCGAGGGCAAACACCCTCACCTCGGGAGCCACCTTGTGCAAAATGTCGATCAGCACCACATCCTCGACGCTGAAGGAACAGGCCAGGGACACCGGGCCTGTGGCGGCAGCGAGTCCCGCAGCGAGAATCTGTTCGGACCCTGCATCACTCGCCAGTTGCGGTACGGTTACTATTTGTTGTGAAGTTTTCGACATATTTACCTCCGTCAGGTCAGATGAAATATTCCGGTTCCCGCTCTGGGCGACCAAAGGGGATACGGTTCCAGATCCGCTCGTGGCCAAAGT
>MAXT01000030.1 GCA_001751225.1 Desulfuromonadales bacterium C00003107
GCTCTAAGGGGAGCTGGCAAGGACGGAGGGACTGGCTCCTTGAAAAGGTGCCTGTCCCGGATGGCGCTAGTTTAAGGACCTTTTGGAGTGCCCTGAGCGTTTCGCGGAGTGGGACAGGCAGCTTTTAAACTTCAAAAAGCAGCCAGTCCCAAGAGGCGCTGATGCCGAGGGTGGCGAGGGCGATAGTTGATGACGAGAAAGCACCCGAAAATATTGGATAAAAAAAGGACGGCAGTATGCCGTCCTTTTTCATCTCGGCTACCCCTTTATTGGGAATTGCAGCCGTCAGTTAGGCTCCCGCGTCTTGTGGAACACAATCTCAGGCCACTGTTCGATGGTGTGTCCCAGCCGCCATTCACTGGAGGCAAGGAAGGCCAACCCGCCCTCGGAATCCTTAGCCAGGTTAGCCTGGTTTTTCTTCTCGAATTCTTCCATTTTTTTGTCATCATCGCATCCCACCCAACGGGCGGTGGCGTAGGCAATTCCCTCATACAGAGCATCGACGCCGTACTCATTCTGTAGCCGCGACATGATCACATCGAACTGCAACACCCCGACGGCACCAAGAATGTAGTCAGAGTTAATCAGCGGCCGAAACAGCTGCACCGCCCCTTCCTCGGCCAATTGCTTCAAGCCCTTTTCAAGCTGCTTGGTCTTCAAAGGATTCTTCAGCCGTACTCGGCGGAAGTGCTCGGGAGCAAAGCTGGGGATGCCAATGAATTTCAGGGGTTCTTTGTCGCTGAAAGTGTCGCCGATCTTGATCGTGCCGTGGTTATGAATACCGATGATGTCACCGGGGAAGGCTTCCTCAACATGGGTACGGTCCTGAGCCATGAAGATAGTGGCGTTGCCCAGGATCACGTCCTTGCTGATGCGATGATGCTTGACCTTCATGCCGCGCTTGAAAGTGCCCGAGCAAACCCGCAAAAAGGCTATACGGTCACGGTGGGCGGGATCCATATTTGCCTGAATCTTGAAGACAAAACCGGAGAAGGGCTCCTCGTAAGGAGAAACCTCGCGGGTCAAAGTTTGGGCAGGACGGGGAGCCGGTGCCTGCTCGACAAAAGCCTCGAGCATATCCTCGACACCAAAGTTATTGATGGCGCTGCCGAAAAACACTGGGGTCTGGTTGCCTTTCAGATAGTGCTCAAGATCGAAGGGATTGGCCGCCCCTTCCAGCAGCTCGATATCCTCGCGCAGTTCGTCGGCCTGACTGCCGAGCAGTTCATCGAGGCGCGGATCAGATAGATCGTCGATCACCACCGCATCCTGGGTGCGGGTCTCCTGCCCCGGAGTGAATAAGCTCAGGCGTTTGCGGTAGAGGTTATAGGTGCCCTTAAAGCGTTTACCCATGCCGATGGGCCAGGACAGGGGCGCGCATTCGACCTGCAAGGTCTCTTCGATATCGGCCAGAATATCGAGGGGCTCCAAGCCCTCTCGATCGAGCTTGTTGATGAAGGTCATAATCGGCGTGTTGCGCATGCGACAGACTTCCATCAACTTACGGGTCTGAGTTTCGACCCCTTTAGCGTTGTCAATAACCATCAGTGCGCTGTCAACGGCAGTCAAAACCCGGTAGGTATCTTCGGAAAAATCCTGATGACCCGGGGTATCGAGCAGGTTGACCTCACAATCCCGATAATTGAACTTCATCACCGAAGAAGTGACCGAAATACCACGCTCCTGCTCCATAGCCATCCAGTCACTGGTGGCATGGCGGGCCGCCTTGCGGGCCTTGACCGCCCCGGCCATCTGAATCGCCCCGCCGAACAGCAGCAGCTTTTCGGTCAGGGTGGTTTTACCGGCATCGGGATGGCTGATAATACCAAATGTGCGGCGGCGGTCGACTTCCTTACGATGATTCTTGCTCACTTCACAACCTCTTGTACGAAGACCTTCTGTCAGTTGAAAAATCAGGGCCTTAAGACCCAATGAACCGCACATAATAGCGCAAAACAAGGAAAAAGGTCAATGGCTTGGCATTGCAACCTGTTATTAGCTAATTTTCGACTCGGAAACCTGCCCAGCGTTCATCCGGAAACTTGCTACAGCCCCCGCTGACCATCCCAACTTGCACAACAGAAACATTGGCCGTGGAGAATTTGACAACTCACACCTTATCGACTAGACCTTTAACTAGTGCTGAAACAATAACTTCCGGCCAATTCAGCGTTTTGCCAATCAATTAAAGTGGAGTAGCCATGGTTACAAAGAGCACCTACTTGGGCTGCGGTCACCGAGAAACCCTGTGGATATTTTGCAAGGTTCTGATGTTGTTTGTATTTTTTCTAGGAACCCCCACCAATGGAATGACCCTTCCCGGCTCGGATAGTCAGCCAACAGAAAACCTGTTGAGCCTGAGCATCGAGGAATTACTCCAACTTGAAATCACCTCGGCCGCAAAAAAACCGCAAAAAATCAGCGACACCGCTGCGGCAATTTTCGTCATCACACAACAAGACATTCGCCGCTCCGGAGCAACCAGCATTCCTGAGGTACTGAGACTGGCACCGGGGATCAATGTGGCCCGGATCGACGGTAATAAATGGGCCATCACCGCTCGCGGCTTCAATGGCCGTTTCGCTAACAAGCTACTGGTACTCATGGATGGCCGCAGCGTTTACACCCCCCTCTTCTCCGGGGTCTACTGGGACGTGCAAGACACCATGCTGGAGGATATCGAACGAATCGAGGTTATCCGCGGCCCAGGAGCCACCCTGTGGGGAGCTAATGCGGTTAATGGTGTAATCAACATTATTACCAAACACAGCGAAAAGACTCACGGTCTGCTACTTAAAGGCGGCTATGGCAGTGAAGAAAGGGGCTTCACTGCCCTTCGCTACGGTGATTCTCTGGGCAGCAATAGCAACTACCGGACTTATCTCAAATACTTTAACCGGGATAGTTTCGACGCCCAAGACGGTGGCGAGGCGGCCGATGACTGGAACGCCTTTCGCGGTGGGTTCCGTTTCGACAGTCGATTGAGCCCCCATGATACCTTGACCATACAGGGCGATGCCTACAGCGGTACCGAAGGGCAAACCGACGAAGAATTCAGTCTGCTTTCGCCCAGCTTTCGCAACATATCGGACAGCGACACCGACTTTTCTGGCGCCAATCTGCTGCTCCGTTGGGAGCGAACCCTGTCCACATTCTCCAACCTGGCTCTGCAGGCCTACTACGACCGCACCAAGCGGGACGAAACGGTCCTGTTGAAAGAGACCCGCGACACGCTGGATATTGATTTCCAGCACCGCTTCGCCCTCGGCCAGCGTCAGGAAATCATCTGGGGTCTCGGCTACCGCGTCAGCTGGGACGATATCGACCCGCGAGAACCGACCATGACCATTAACGATGACGACCAGACGGATCAGATGGCCAGTATCTTTATCCAGGACGAAATCACCCTGAAAGAAGACCTGCTACGTCTGATACTCGGGACCAAGCTCGAACACAACGACTATACCAGCTTTGAACTCCAGCCCAACGCGCGCCTGATCTGGTCCCCCAGTGAAAGCCACTCGGTCTGGGCCGCCGTGTCCCGGGCGGTGCGCACCCCGTCCCGCTTCGAGAAAGACGGCACCCTGGAGATTAACCTGATTCCGCCCGCGCCGCCAACGCCGCTGATGGTGGTTACCGCCGACGGCAACAGCGATTACGACAGCGAAGAGTTGCTAGCTTGGGAACTCGGCTACCGCTTCATGCCGAAACCGGCCTTTTCCCTGGACCTGGCCGCCTTCCTTAACGTTTACAACAATCTGCGCTCGGCCGAACCGCAAGCCCTCGACTCCTCGGCATTACCGGCCTACCTGATCGTGCCCAGGGAGCTCGGCAACAACTTAAAAGCCAAGACCTGGGGCTTTGAATTGGCCTCCGACTGGCAGGCGGCCAAATTCTGGCGCCTGCAGGCGGCCTACAGCTATTTGCAGATGGATGTCGACACCACCAAGGGCAGCGGCGATATTGGCAGTATCGAGCTGATGGAAGGGACTAGCCCCGAACACCAGCTTTCCCTCCGCTCGTCGATGGACCTGCCGCACAACATCGAACTCGATCTCTGGCTGCGCTATGCCGACAACCTGGAATCCCAAGACACCGACGGCTACCTGACTCTGGATATGCGCCTCGGCTGGCAGCCGCGCCCCGGCCTGGAACTTTCCCTGGTCGGTCAAAACCTGTTCCAAAGCAGTCACCAGGAATACGACCCGGAGTTCCAGGCTCTGGCCTCGGAAGTCCCACGCGGAATTTACGGCCAGGCGATCTGGCGATATTGATACCGAACCGATGCCATTGCCCCGAGCAAGCACAGCTCTAAAAATGATGAATTATCGTAACTGGTGCAAATACACCGCATGGTGGTTTTTAATCAGCGTTGTCCTTCTGGCACTGCCAGTGGCAAGTCAGGCCCAACTGCATAAAGAGCAGGTCATGACAGCTCTCATCTATAATTTCGCCCGCTTCGTCACCTGGCCCGAAGGTTCATTTCCCGCACAGGATGCCCCTTTGGTCATCGCTGTCATGGGTGACGGCTCCATGCAAAGAGAGCTCTCCAGCCTGCTGGGAAAACAGGTTGAGGAGCGAAGGATTGTCGTGCGACAGATATCCTTTAAGGAGGCATTGGGCCAGAACTCGCCATGGCACATTCTGTATATCCCCCAGTCGTCCCCGAGACGACTCGCCAGTCTTATGGACGCCGTGGCGAAACAGCCGGTTCTGACCATCAGCACCATGCAGGACTTCGTCCGCAAAGGCGGCGTACTGCATTTGCAAGACACCTTGCCAACCGTCGCCTTTTCCATCAATCTGGATAGCGCCGAAGAGGCCGGTTTGACCATCAGCTCCAAGTTGTTTCGTCTGGCCGACACGGTTATCAAAAACGGCCAGGTAAGGGAGGGACCTTGATTGTTTTTGCGCCCGACATACGCAACTGGTCTATCAAGAACAAGCTCAAGGCGGTAATTATCCTTACCAGTCTTGCGGTGCTGCTCGTGCTCTTCCTCGTCTTTGTTTTGACGCAACGTAATTTCTTGCGCAATAAGCTATTGCAGGAGATGGACGTCCTTGCTCGCAACTTAGCCAATAACTGTGCAGCATCGGTGATCTTCGGCGATCACCGTACTGCCAACGAAACCCTTGAATCCCTCAAAGCCAACCCGCAAGTGGCCATCGGCATCATTTACGATACCGAGGGGCGAATCTTTTCCAGCTACCACCAACAAGAGACGCTCGATTCTCCTACAACCTATCCATCCCCAGCGCTTCTCGACGCAGGTCACCTCTTTTCCAGACATCATCTCGACAGCATCCAAACCATCGGCTACGGTTCGGAAGAGTTGGGCCTGCTTTATCTGCGGGCCAACCTGAAGATGATCGAAAATACCTTGCTGCGGTATATCGGTTTCGGATTTAGGGGGCTAGGGGGAGCCTTTGTTCTGGCCTGGATACTGGCCTCCCGGCTCCAGCGTGTCATCTCCCAACCGATTGAGCAGCTCGCTGCCGCCATGAAATCGGTATCGAAAGAACGCAATTACAGCC
>MAXT01000031.1 GCA_001751225.1 Desulfuromonadales bacterium C00003107
GGCTCGGGCATGACCGATGTGGCAGTAGTCATAGACGGTAACTCCGCAGACATACATGCCGACCTTGCCAGGGACCAGCGGCTGGAATTCTTCTTTGCCACCGGTGAGGGTATTGTAGACTCGCAAGCTCATGAAACGGGTTCTCCTTGTTTTTCAGCGAACAAGCTTGAATAATGTCCGCCACTTTTATACGCAACAATCAAGGTTGGTATAACCTATAAGATCATTTAAATCGGCCGGTTCCGCCCGGCCTGGCGTCTTACTTTTCTTGACGACCAAGAAAAGTAACCAAAAGAAGGTCGCCCCCCGTTGGCCCGCCTGCGGCGGGGTCCCTCTCTCCGGGATTATAATCCGGGAAGGACGAAAACTCGCTTCGCTCAGACATCCGTCCTTCTGTTCCGGATGAAAATCCCTGCGTTCGTCGGCACTCATAGGGGGGTGGAAACCGTAAATTGTAAGACCTACCCTCCCCTGCGTCGCGCGGGGATGCAACCTCGCGGTCTTGAAGGTCTATATATACTTCAGAAGGATTCAGCTAGCTTCCAACTCATCACCCAGACGCACACGCAGCATCTCAGCTAAAGCACCAAACTCCACCAACGACAAGGTCTCAGCGCGCCGCCCACTGTCGATACCGATCTCCGTCAGCGCTTCAATCAAACCGTCGAATGCCAGCCCAGCCCCCTGCAAACTATTACGCAAAGTTTTGCGACGCTGGCCGAAAGCCCCCTTGACCACCTTGCGAAAGAAACGCTCGTCGGTCACCGCCACTCGAGGCTTATCCAGGGCGTCGAAACACAGGACTACCGAATGGACCTTAGGCGGCGGGAAGAAGGCGCCAGGAGCCACCCGCACCACCCGACGAACATCGAAATAGTTCTGACAAAGCACAGACAGTATACCGTACTGCTTACTGTTTGGCTCAGCACAGAGCCGATCACCAACCTCCTGTTGAAACATCAGTACCAAACGAGAGAAAAGCTGACGATTATCGAGAATCTTAAACAGAATCTGACTGGAGATGTTATAGGGAAGATTGGCCACCAGCTTGTAGGGCGGCTCAGTCAGCAGCTCGGCCCAGTCAAGACGCAGGGCATCCCCCATATGCACCTGCAGATTGCTCTCCGGACGGGCCTGCAGCGAAGCAGCCAGGTCGCGGTCGAGCTCCATGACATGCATTTGGCCAACGGCGGGCAACAGGCGGTTCGTCAGAGCGCCAAGACCGGGGCCGACCTCCAACAGGTTGTCCGAGGAATCCAGCTCAGCGGCCTCGATAATCCGATCCACAACCTGCTGGTCTTGGAGAAAGTTCTGGCCAAAGCGTTTTTTTGGTCGATGCTGCATGCTGTTTTCCTTTAACTACCCGGCGGACTAACCACGGAGGGAACTAAAACCAGAGCCTCACGTCACGACGCCACGAAGGTAACCCGTTGAAACAAGAAAACCATAGGGCTTGTTTTTGTTTACCTTTTACGTTGCGTTCGTTGGGGCGTGGTGTGACAAAAATTTAGAGTTTAGGCTTACGCGGCCGACGTGGCCAACGTGGAATGCGCAGATTTTTGAACAGAGGTACCGACTGCAGCATGACCATATAGGCAATAATCGAGATAACCATACCGTAAAGCAGGCTGCCGGCCGTCATCGGCAGCATCACCTCCCAGCCGAGACTCTTGAGGCTGGCCAAGGTCATCTCATTGGGCAACTGGGCATGGTCCAGACCGAGGAGCAGACGCCCCGACTCGTACTCAAGAGCGTAGATAAAGGGAGCCGTCAGCGGATTGGTGATCCAGACACCGACAGCGGCGGCAATCTTGTTCTCTTCGAGGATCATGGCCAGAAAGATCGCGATGACCATCTGAATGCCAAAGGTCGGGGTCATACCGATAAAGATGCCGAGGGCGAAGCCCTTGGCAATATCGTTGGGCTCGGCGCGTAACCGCACCAGGCGCAAAATATTCAACTTCAACTGCCGCATCAAAGACCAACGTCGATACATGCCGCTCCACACTCCGTCAGTCCTGGGTTGCACCAACTTGATCAAGAGGCCAATTAGTGCGGGCATTCAGATCAAGGCCAGCACAAAGGCCCTGCTCCAGATAGGCGTTGCCAGCCACCCCGAGCATAGCAGCGTTGTCTTGACACAAGACCGGAGACGGGAAGAACACCTGCCGGCCTTGATCGGCGGCCATGGCGGCCATCTGAAGGCGCAGGCCCTTGTTGCAAGCCACGCCACCAGCCACCACGATACGTTGCAGATCGAACTGGCGAGCCGCCCGTAGAGTCTTTTTACACAGCACCTCAACCACCGCCTGCTGAAAGCTGGCGGCCAAATCCTTCAACTGCTGACCTTCGATGGGACCGCTCTGAGCCTTTACATGATAAAGCACAGCGGTCTTGATACCGCTGAAACTAAAATCGAAATTATCTTTGTGCAATAATGGCCGCGGAAATTTGATAGCCTTGGGATCACCTTCAGCAGCCAAGCGATCGATAACAGCGCCCCCTGGATAACCGAGACCGAGCATCTTGGCGACCTTGTCGAAGGCTTCGCCGGCGGCGTCGTCAAGGGTACGGCCAAGGATGCGGTAACTGCCAATGCCATCGACTTGATAAAGATGGCTATGCCCTCCTGATACGGCCAGGGCCAGATAGGGAAAGGCGATCTCCTGCTCCAATAGGGGGGCCAGGATATGCCCTTCCATGTGGTGCACCCCGACCAAAGGCACCTGCAGGGCAAAAGCCAGGGCCTTGGCCGCCGCCAAGCCGACCAGCAGGGCACCTACCAGGCCGGGCCCGCGGGTTACAGCAACCCCCTCGATATCCGCCAGGGTCACCCCGGCCTTCTCCAGAGCCTCCTCGATCACCACCGAGATGGCCTGTATATGCTTGCGCGAGGCGAGTTCGGGAACCACTCCCCCGTAAAGGGCATGGACATCGACTTGGGAGGCGACAATATTGGAGAGGACCTGCCGTCCATCGCGGATTACTGCCGCTGAGGTTTCATCGCAGGACGATTCAATTGTGAGAACCAGCATGATCTATATCGTTCGGGATAAAGTAAATGAGCAGTTAAATAACAAAAAAGAGCGTTACGGTAACGCAACCATTACAACAGGTTGGCCGCCAGCTCTGCCAGCGGTGACCGCTCGCCCTTGGTGAGGGTAACATGGGCGGCGATATCCTGTCCTTTAATTTTTTCTACCGTATAGGTCAGGCCGTTGCTCGACGAATCGACATAAGGATTGTCGATCTGATAGGGATCACCGGTCAAAACGATCTTGGTCCCCTCCCCGGCCCGTGTAATGATGGTCTTGATTTCATGGGGGGTGAGGTTCTGCGCCTCATCGACGATCATATATTGCTTGGGAATGGAGCGGCCGCGAATATAGGTCAGCGGCTCGATCTCCAACAGTCCCATGTCGACCAGCTCCCGGTAACCCCGCTTGCGCTTGCCCTGCTCGTCCACCATACCGAGCATCAGATCGACATTATCGAAGATCGGCTGCATCCAGGGCGCCAGCTTTTCCTCAACATCGCCAGGCAGAAAGCCGAGATCCCGGCCCAAGGGAAAGACCGGGCGGGAAACCAACAGGCGACTATAAGCCCCCTCGTCGGAGACTTTATACAAACCTGCAGCAATGGCCAGCAGGGTCTTGCCGGTACCGGCCTTGCCGACCAGGGTTACCAGCTGGATATCGTCGTTAAGCAGCATATCAATAGCGAACTGCTGCTCCCGATTGCGGGCATGGATACCCCAGAGTCCGTCCTTGGGTACCCGAATCAGCGGCACCACCCGCTCTAGCGAGGCCTGATAGCGACCGATGGCGGTGTGAGATGGGTTACCGGTCTCAACCAGGGTGACACACTGGTTGGGCAAAAGGTCGGCGGCAAAGTCGAGATAGCCCTGCCCGTAAAAACGGTCGACCTCGCTCTTGGCGACCTCAAGCTCAGCGGCCCCTGAATAGAGTTCTTCGATAGAGACCTTGTCCGATTCGTAATCCTGGGCAACAAGGCCGACCGCATCGGCCTTAATCCGCAGGTTGGTATCCTTAGTGACGAACACCACCGGGCACTGGCACTCCGCCTTCATCTGCAACGCTACCGCCAGAATCCGATTATCGGCCTTGTCGGTCTGCAGTTCGGGCGGCAGCCTGTTATAGGCCTCGGTGGTGAACAGCACGACCTTAAGAATTCCACCGCTTTCCAGGGGCACACCTTCGGTGAGACGACCTTGCTGGCGAAAGGAGTCGAGCCGCCGGGAAAGCTGCCGGGCATTGCGGCCGATCTCGCTTTGGTCTTTTTTAAAGGTGTCGATTTCTTCGATAACAGTGATGGGTACGACGACATCGTTTTCTTCAAAACGCAGCATCGCCAGGGGGTCGTGGAGAAAGACGTTGGTGTCAAGAATATAGACTTTTTTCATGACGTCCTTTCGTAAGCCTGTCGTTAACTCACCAGTATTTTAACGGATGCAAACTAACACTGCCGTCGGTCCTTTGGCAACCGCCTTTTGCGCTTTGCAGAGCGATGTTCAGCCCCACGCATAAACCTTGTTTAAATATTAGCTCAATTAACCTTGCAGGGTAAACTCAAGAAGGTGCAGGGATCGAAAGACAGATCCTTTTTGTGGAAAAAATGGCGTCCTTGCATCTTGACAAAACTCAACATATTGTGGTTTAAATCACCAGTCACCACAGCATATTGAAACTTCAACCTTTTATGACCGGCCTCGGCGCCGATCATCTTCTGCCGGAGAAAAAAGCATGAGCAACAGCACCCCCAGCGAACCGCAACTGTCCAACAATGCCCTGACCGTCCTCGAGCGCCGTTACCTGAAACGCAACGAGCAGGGCCAGGTCCTGGAGCAACCGGCCGACATGTTTCGCCGGGTGGCCCATGCGGTTGCAGCCGCCGAAGATCTATTCGACCAAGGCGAGAATTCGGCCGCCCTCGAAGAGGAGTTCTACCGGCTGCTGACCTCTGTAGAATTCCTCGCCAACTCGCCGACCCTGATGAACGCCGGCCGGGAACTCGGTCAGTTGTCGGCCTGCTTTGTACTACCCGTGGAAGATTCCATGGAGAGCATCTTTGAGGCCATTAAAAACACCGCTCTGATTCACAAGAGCGGCGGCGGCACCGGCTTTTCCTTTACGCGAATACGGCCGGTCAACGATGTGGTGCTGTCCACCAGGGGGGTCTCTTCCGGCCCCATCTCCTTCATGAAGGTGTTTGACGCGGCCACCGAAACCATCAAGCAAGGCGGCACCCGCCGCGGAGCCAACATGGGCATCCTGCGCATCGACCATCCCGACATCATGGACTTCATCATGGCCAAGGAAGACCAGACGGTATTGACCAATTTCAATCTCTCCGTCGGCCTGACCGAGGCCTTTATGGAAGCGGTGGAGACCGGCGGCAGCTACGATATCATCAACCCGCGGGACGGTCAGGTGGTTAAGCAAAAGGACGCCCGCAAGGTCTTTGAGCGAATCGTCGAAATGGCCTGGACCAATGGCGAGCCGGGCATGGTGTTTCTCGATCGCCTCAATCGCGACAACCCCACCCCCCACGTGGGAGAATTCGAGGCCACCAACCCCTGTGGCGAGCAACCGCTGCTCCCTTACGAATCCTGTAACCTCGGATCTATCAACCTGGCGCGCATGATCACCGCCGATGGTCAGGTAGATTGGGAGAAGCTGCGTCACACCGTAAAGCTGGCCACGCGCTTTCTTGATAACGTTATCGAAATCAACAAGTACCCCCTTGAACAGATTCGCGAGATGACCCGCGCCAATCGCAAGATCGGCCTCGGCATCATGGGCTGGGCGGACATGCTGGTGCTGCTCAAGCTCGCCTACAGCGACAGCGAAGCGGTGGAATTGGCCGAACAGCTGATGGGTTTCATCACCAAGGAATCCCGCGAGGCTTCTCGAAAACTGGCCAAGGAAAGGGGTTCCTTTCCTAACTTTGTCGGCAGCAGCTACGACCTGGCCGGCGAAAAGGCTCTGCGTAACGCCACCTGTACCACCATCGCACCGACGGGCACCATCTCCATCATCGCCAACTCTTCGAGCGGCATCGAGCCGATCTTTGCCGTCTCCTATGTGCGGCAGGTTCTCGACAATGATGTGCTGGTGGAGGTTCACCCCCTCTTCGAAAAGATCGCCAGAGAGCGAGGCTTCTATTCGGCGGAACTGATGAAGGATATTGCCGAACACGGTACCATTCAGGGTTTCGACCAGATTCCGGCGGATGTGCGGCGGGTTTTCGTGACCGCCCACGATATTACCCCCGAGGATCATATCCGCATGCAGGCGGCCTTTCAGAAGCACACCGACAATGCAGTCTCCAAAACGGTCAACTTCCCCCACAACGCCACCCGCGACCAGGTGGCCGAGGTCTACCTGATGGCCTACCAACAGGGCTGCAAGGGAGTCACCATCTACCGTGACGGATCCAGGGACATGCAGGTGCTGTCGGTGGCCAAGAGCAGCGAGCAACCTGAGAAACAGGTAGTGCCAACGGAATCCGGGAAAAGCGGTCGCAAACGGGAACGGCCACGGGCCTTGACCGGCTCCACCTACCAGATGGAAACGGGCTGCGGCCCCCTTTATGTCACCATCAACCGAGACGACAGCGGACTGTTTGAGCTCTTTACCACCATGGGCAAAGCCGGCGGTTGTGCTGCCAGCCAGTGTGAAGCCATCGGTCGCCTTGTATCTCTGGCTTGGCGTAGCGGCGGCCAGGCCCGTCAGACCGTCAAGCAGCTGATCGGCATCACCTGTCATAAACCGGCAGGCTTCGGTCCCAACAGGGTGACCTCCTGCGCCGATGCGGTGGCCAAGGCCATTCAGATGCACATGCTCAGCGAAACCGATGAAGAATCACAGGTCTCCTACAACGCTAATAGCGGCGCTTGTCCAGACTGCGGCGGCCCCGTTGAGCACGAAGGTGGCTGCTGCGTCTGCCACTCCTGCGGCTATTCTGAGTGTGCCTGAGACCATGAGCGACTGGGAAGATCTCTGCAAACAATGCGGCCTGTGTTGTTTCGAAAAGTGGATCGATCACAACGGCCGGGTGCATACTACCCCGATCCCCTGTCGCTATCTTGATATTGTGAACCGCACCTGCAAGGTTTATCACAAACGGTTTACCGTCGATGAAGGTTGCGTCAAACTGACCCCCGAGGTGGTGCGCTCGGTCAACTGGCTACCGGAGGAATGTGCCTACGTAGCCCACGTGCATAAATGCGACCCCGAGTGAGGCGATGAAACCAACCGGGCAACCGACAACGGATGCAACGACACCAAAACTTCGCCAGGCCCGCTTTGCCTGGTGCATGTACGATTGGGCCAATTCGGCCTTTGCTACTGTGGTCCTGGCAGCGGTGCTGCCGGTCTATTTTGCCGCCCTGGTGCCGGCCGGCGGCGGCACCTTGTGCCTGTTCGGCCACTGCCTTACGCTGCCTGCCACGGCCCTGTGGAGCTATGCGGTCACCTGCTCGATGCTCTTGGTGGCGGTGACCGCTCCCTGGCTCGGTGCCCATGCCGACCGCTACTGCACCCGGCGACGCTGGCTAATCATCTGCTGCCTGACCGGCTCCGCCGCTACCTGCCTGCTGGTCATGGCAGGGCCGGGCAGCTACCTGCTGGCGGCTGCTCTGTTTGTGGTGGCCAACGCCTGCTTCGCCGCCGGCAATATCTTCTACAACGCCTTCCTGCCCATGCTCTCCAAAGGGGCGGAGATGGACCGCCTATCGGCCCGGGGCTTCGCCTTCGGCTATCTGGGCGGCGGCCTGGCCCTGCTGCTGGTCTTCATTCTCATCAGCCGACCGGCATTCTTCGGTCTGACGGATGGCGCCTTCGCCAGCCGGGTCGGTTTTCTACTGACCGGCCTCTGGTGGGCGCTCTTTGCCCTGCCCGCCTTTCGCCACCTGCGGGAGGAACAGCGGCCCACGGCAGGGACCTTCCCCCTCGGCGGCTGGCGCGGCTATCTGTGCACCTTTAGAAAAATTGCCTCCTATCCCGATCTGCTGCGCTTTCTATTGGCCTTTCTCTGCTATAACGATGGCATTCAAACCATCATCGTGGTGGCAGCCATCTTCGCCCGCGAAGAATTGGCTATCAGCCAGACCAGCATTCTCGGCTGTTTTTTAATGATTCAGTTCGTTGCCATGCCCGGCGCCCTGCTCTTCGGCCGCCTAGCCGGCCGTTACGGCAGCAAACGGGCCCTGCTTGCCAGCCTGCTGCTGTTTATCGTCGTCACCGTTTACGCTTACCGTATGGAACAGGCCTGGCAGTTCTGGTTGCTCGGTCTGCTGGTGGCCCTGATTCTCGGCGGCAGCCAGGCGATCAGCCGCTCCTTCTATGGCGCCCTCATTCCCCCTGGACAAAATGCCGAATTCTATGCCTTCTACGCCATCAGCGGAAAATGCGCCTCGGTTCTGGGCCCCTTATCCTTTGCCCTGCTCATCCAACTGACAGGTTCCAACCGCACTGCCATCCTCGGCTTGGCGGTTTTTTTCGTCCTGGGTGTTGCGCTATTACTCACCGTCAATGAGCAGCGCGGAAGGCAGGCGGCCCAACTCGGCGAGTCATGAAATCATCCCTCTACCGATATTATTGGGCAATGGAAAAAGGACATTTTAACCTGGACATTTCTGACCGCCAGGGTTATATTTAGACACAAATAGTCCAGCACCTAGGGAAATTACCATGAAACCAAGCAACCATAAGGAGACAAAGATGAGCAAGAAGTGGCAATGCACCGTTTGTGGTCTGACCGAGAAGGGTGAAGTACCTCCCAAGACCTGTTCCAAGTGTGGCGTAAAATCCGATCGATTTATCAAGATCAAGTAACGCTATCGATCAAACAATAGTTTAAACAACAAAAGGGCCCCACTTCGGGGCCCTTTTGTCGTCTAGCATTCAGTTTGCCGGCTCCTGCCGGTTTTTCTAATTTCCCTCATTTGCTTGTCGCCTAGGAGCTAAGGCGTCCCTGCAAAGTCTGCCCAGAAAAATTGTCGACCATCACGGACAGCAACTGCCCTTCAAGTCCGGCCGGTCCGGGAAAGGCAACCTGCAGATAGTTACCGCTCAGCCCCTTGCAGAGTCCGTCCCGACGTCCACCT
>MAXT01000032.1 GCA_001751225.1 Desulfuromonadales bacterium C00003107
ATTACATTGAATGTAATTCATATGTAAAAAAATATAGCTCTAAAAAATGCCGTCGAGATGTTCCCACAACTTCAAAACTTCAATATTATAAGTGCAGTAGTTTTGAGGTCGGTATTTCTTGGAATCTGTCAACAAATCCCCCAGTTTGGATTTGTATAAACACCCAGTCAATCGGTAATAATCCTTCGTGTCATAATCAATTAATAAAACCTCAAATGGAGGTGGCTCAAAGGTTTTCCTGCGAAGTAAGCCTCCTTCTTGTATTTCAGCTATTAACCGTTGGCGGAGTTTTTTTTCGGCGTTTGCTATTAGTTTTTCCGCTCTNNCATTCTGCTGATTTCATCACGAATAAACTGTAATACGTTTTGTACTAATTCCTGCGTTGCCGTCCCTGCTGGTGCCGGTATCCGGCCACGCACCGCTAAACAAACACAGATTTCAAAAATGTTCTGAAAATCATACAGCCGCGGTGAACCGGCTCCGGTCGTTTCTCTTGCAGGCGTAATCAACCCTTTTTCCGCAAGGTCAAGAATTTGCCTCGTGCTTACGCCCCGTAACTTTCCCACGATTTCCCCTGCTGAATAAAGCCTTGCTTGCATGACACCTTCCCCCATTTGCTGTATAAGCTAACATCAAATGTAATTCTTGTCAACAAATATTTCAAATTATTTTTCACTTTTATTTATTTCCGTAATTTTATGCCGTCTTTTTGAATGGTAAAATCTTTGCGCCAGCCACAAGACCGTCAAGATAGTTTCCCCAAAGTTGCATCATCTTTTTACGTTCGTCGAGATGTTTTGTTCGATTGTACGCCCTGCCATTGGGGTCTTTCACAGCATGGGCAAGCTGGTGTTCTATGAAATCAACACGGACTTTTAAAACCTCATCAAGGATAGTTCGAGCCATTGCCCTGAACCCGTGCCCCGTCATGGTCTCTTGATCGTAACCCATCCCGCGAAGTGCCGCGAGTACTGCGTTTTCTGACATAGGTCTCAAAATTGACCGGGCGGAAGGGAATACAAATTTACTTGTACCAGTTAATTTTTTTAGTTCCGACAATATCTCAATAGACTGCCTGCATAGCGGGACAATATGATCTTGATTCATCTTCATCTTGCGCGCTGGTATATTCCAAACAGCTTCATCAAGGTCAATTTCTTCCCATTCGGCGTGCCGAAGTTCCCCAGGACGCACAAACAGCATTGGCGCAAGCCTTAGGGCACACCTTACAACGAAAGTCCCCTGATAGCTCTCTATGGCTCTCAGGAGCGGCGCAACTTCCTTGGGGTCGGTTATTGCCGCGAGGTGTTTTTTATTTGGCTGTGGTAATGCCCCCCTTAAATCGGCTGCCGGGTCTCTTTCTGCTCTACCGGTGGCAACTCCATAACGAAAGACCTGCCCTGCAATTGTTCTGATTCTGTGCGCTGATTCCAAGGCTCCTCTGCTTTCTACTCTGCGAAGGACTGATAAGAGTTCCGGGGCTTTTATATCCAATATAGGACGCTTACCTATCCATGGAAATATATCACGTTCCATTCTGCTCATAAGCGTAGTCGCATGCCCAGGCGTCCATTTGTGTTTAAATCTCGTATGCCACTCGCGAGCTATGCTTTCAAAGGTCTCAGTTTCNNCTCCTATCCAAGGGAATATGTCACGCTCCAAACGGCTCATAAGCGTTTTGGCGTGTCCCCGTGTCCATGTAGGGGTAAATTTCGCATGCCACTCGCGAGCAATGACTTCAAAGGTCTCAGTTTCCTCAGTTGTTGCCTGTTTTTGAGCTTTACGGACGGCCATGGGGTCAATCCCGTGTGCAAGCTGTTTTCGAGCTTCGTCCCGCTGTTTTCTTGCATCTGCAAGCGAGATCTCAGGATATGATCCAAGGGTTAGCAGCTTTTGTTTTCCTGCAAAACGATATTTAAAGCGCCACAGTTTACCGCCTGATGGAGTAATTAAAAGAAATAAGCCCCCACCATCAAAAAGCGTGATTTGTTTCTTTTGAGGCTTCGCTTTTAAAACCTTCATATCCGTTAATGGAACTATCCGTTTTGGCATGGTTTTCCTCCTTTTTGGGTGTACGCACTTTATTTTGGGTGTACGCTATACCAAATCGTATACCCAAAAACACAGGATTTTGATAAATCTTATAGCACGTCGTTGGACAAAAGGCAAGAAAAAACCCGCTATTTCTAACGGGTTCTGTACTTTTTTGGATTGTGTTGGATTGGGTCTTGGTGGAGGCGGCGGGAGTCGA
>MAXT01000033.1 GCA_001751225.1 Desulfuromonadales bacterium C00003107
CTTTACTTTCGGTAGGGTTGGGCTCGATAAGCTGGTGCTTGACTTGCGTATTGCGGCTTTGGAGACGTCCGGCCATGGTCGCATCGTTTCAACGCCCCGTATTACCACTCTTAATGGCGAGGAAGCTGAAATATCTCAAGGTACAGAGATTCCTTACACCACCACCAGTGACGAGGGAACCAAAACTGAATTCAAAAAAGCTGAGCTTAGCCTTAAAGTGACTCCTGAGATCAATCCGGACGGATCGATCTTTTTGGAAATTGAGGCCAAAAATGATTCCCGCGGTGCTACGGTACCGACAGGCCTGGGTTCAGCGCCGGCCATTGATACCAAACAGGCCCAAACCAAGGTACTGGTCCAGGACGGTGAAACGACGGTCATTGGTGGTATCTTTATCGAGGACAAACAAGAAAGTGATGCCGGGGTACCTTATCTGCAACACATTCCTTTTATTGGTTACCTCTTCAAAAGCCATTCAGTTAGCAATGAGCGGCGTGAACTGTTGATCTTTATCACTCCGCGTATTTTGGACTAGCAAAACCGCTTCAACTCATCTATTGTTTTTGATGTCTTCTAAAGGACAGGTGCCCGCCTGTCCTTTTTTTCAAGTTATTAAGGGAAAGGCAGAACAGCATCATGGAATTGCGTTATCTGACAGCGGGGGAATCCCACGGTCCGGGCCTAACCGCCATTGTTGAAGGGGTGCCCGCTAATCTTGAACTTACCGTTTCTGACATCAATCGCCACTTGGCGAGACGTCAGGAAGGCTATGGCCGCGGCGGTCGAATGCAGATTGAGCGAGACCAGGTGGTGTTCCTGTCTGGGGTACGTTGGGGCAAGACCCTTGGCTCTCCAATTACTCTCTCGATTCAGAACCGCGACTGGGAAAATTGGCAGACAGCCATGTCTTCGGCTGCGGAGGATCGCCAGCAGGATATCGCCATCACCCATCCGCGCCCTGGGCACGCCGATCTAAGTGGCGTGATTAAATATCGGCAGGATGATGCCCGCAATATTCTTGAACGTTCCAGCGCCAGGGAGACGGCGGCCCGTGTTGCGGTCGGCGCCCTGTGTGCGACATTTTTGCGTGCTTTGGGTGTCGAGGTGTTCGGCTATGTCACCGAGATCGGCGGCGTTTGTGCCGAAGCTCAAATCGACGACTACCGCGAGCGCTTTGAACGCAGTGAGGTCTCACCCTGCCGCACCTATTGTCCGACCGCCGAGCAAGCAATGATCAGCGCTATTGATGCAGCCAAGGCGGCCGGTGACTCCTTGGGCGGTGTGGTTGAAGTCGCAGTTCTTGGTCTGCCTGTTGGTCTCGGCTCTCATGTCCATTGGGATAAGCGCCTCGACGGTCGCCTGGCAGCAGCGGTAATGAGCATCCAGGCGTTCAAGGGTGTTGAAGTCGGCCTCGGCTTTGAGGCAGCGCGCCGCCCCGGTAGCCAGGTTCATGATGAGATTGTTCAACAAGGCGAGCAGATCCGCAGGAAAACCAATCGTGCAGGCGGTCTTGAAGGGGGCATGACCAATGGTGAACCCCTGGTGGTCCGCGGAGCGATGAAACCGATTCCGACACTCTATCAGCCCTTGCAGACCATCGACCTTATAAGCAAAGAGCCTTTCGCTGCTGTGGTCGAGCGTTCTGATGTGTGTGCCGTGCCGGCTGCGGCTGTGGTGGCCGAAGCGGTGGTGGCTATTGAGGTGGCCTCGGCGATGTTACAGAAATTTGGCGGCGATGCCATGGAAGAGATTCGTCAAAATCTTGATGCTTATCAGCAATATGTCCAAAACTTCTAAAAAATCCATTGTTCTGACCGGATTTATGGGGGCCGGCAAGAGCACCGTCGGTCGCTCTCTGGCGAAGCTGTCAGGTCTGCCGCTGGTCGACCTCGATGCCTTGATCGTGCAACAGCAGGGAGACACCATTCCGTCCATCTTTGCCGACCAGGGTGAGGCTGCCTTCCGTCGCTATGAAACCGAAGCCCTGCGTTCCCTGAGCGATGCTTGCCCAATTATTCTGGCAACGGGCGGCGGAATTGTCGGCCATCAGGAAAACTGGCAGCTTATGCGGCGTCTGGGCTCGGTCATTTATCTTCGGGCCAATTGGCAAACCCTCCGTGCTCGGCTGGCCGGTTCGACTGACCGCCCGCTGGCGACCGCCGAGAGATCCGAAGCTGATGTCAAAAACCTTTGGCAACAGCGCATTCCCCTTTACGAGCAGGCCGATCTTATCGTCGATACCGATTGCAGGAAGGTCGATGAAGTAGTTCGAGAGATTTTAACAAAGGCGAAGTTTTGATGGCGAGTATGCTAGAACGTTTGACAGTCGGTTTGGGAGATCGGGCTTACCCCATCTGGATCGGTCATGGTGTCCTTGACCGCCTTGGCGAGGCTCTTCAGGCGGTGGACTTTCCCCGCCAGGTGGCCATTGTTACCAGCCCGACCGTCTCTGGCTACTATGGCGAGGTGGTTCTACAAACTCTTGTCGATGCAGGTTTTTCTGTTTCGACCATTGTGGTTCCTGATGGTGAAGAGCATAAGAATTTTGAAACTCTGCAAAAAATATTCGATGCCCTGATTAACCAGGGCTTCGACCGCTCATCCGGGTTGCTGGCCCTGGGCGGCGGAGTGATCGGTGATATGGTCGGGTTTGCCGCGGCGATTTATCTGCGCGGCATTGCTTTTGCCCAGGTACCGACAACCTTGCTGGCCCAAGTGGACAGTTCGGTGGGTGGTAAGACGGCCGTTAATCATCCTCTGGGCAAAAACCTGATCGGCGCATTTTATCAGCCACGCCACGTGCATATCGACGTGGCCACCTTGGCAACCCTGCCAACCAGGGAATTTGCTGCGGGCATGGCTGAAGTCGTCAAGTACGGGGTGATCTGTGACCAGGACTTCTTTCATGATCTGGCTGATCAACGAGAAGCGTTGCGTCAACAGGATCCTGAATCGCTGATACACACGGTAAAGAGATCTTGCCAAATCAAGGCGAATGTTGTAGAAATTGACGAAAAAGAGAGTTCTTTCAGGGCTATTCTTAACTTTGGCCATACCTTTGGCCATGCTGTAGAGGCTCTTGCTGGATATGGCACGTACCGGCATGGTGAAGCTGTTGCTATCGGCATGGTCGTCGCCGCTGAGCTTTCCCGCCGACTCGATCTTTGTAGTCCGCAGGATGTTGCCGCCATCAGGGAGTTACTTGTTTCTTTCGACTTGCCTGTCGACCCCCCCGCTTATGCTATTGCTGGTTATATTGAAGCGATGCAACGCGATAAAAAGGTCAAAGAGGGGGTGTTGCGTCTGGTGCTCAATCGAGGCATAGGTGATTGTCTTATCCAAGAAGTTCCCCAGCTCGATCTTCTGCTGACTGAAACGCTGAAGGCTGGCATATCCCGAGGATGATGCTATGGCGAATAATTCGCACGCTGCGCTACTGACCAAGATTGCCAGCTATGTCGAGATTCTGGCCAAAGATCCCCATTCCACAGTTTTTGTAACCCTTGGGGATGCTTATCGTCAGCTCGGCAGGCTGGACGAAGCCCTGGAGATAGCGCGCAAAGGGGTGCAGGGGCTTACCTGGTTCAGTCCTGGTCACGTGGTGCTCGGGCAGATACTGATGGCTCGCGGGGAAACTGGAGAGGCGCTTGGTTGTTTCAATAAGGCCTTGACCTTGGATGGTGAAAGTATTGCTGCCTTTAAGGGGTTGGCGGCCATCTATTGCCAGAAGGGGCAGGCCGACCTAGGGCGTCAGGTGTTGGAGAGGGCCGAGCAAATTCATCCAGGCAACAGTTCGATTCAACATATGCTGAATCGACTGTCCGCTGTTACCGAAGAGCCCGCTAACGCGGCTGCAGTCGCTCCTCAGGCTGACCAAGAACAGCCTGTCGAGGCGCCTATCGCCACCACCACGATTGCGGAACTTTTCGTTAAACAGGGCTTGCTGTCTCAGGCTTGCCAGGTCTATCGAGATATTCTGCAGGCGGATCCGGATAACGGCCAGGTTCGCGCCAAACTTATTGAGCTGGAAGGGCGTCTAACTTCCAATTCACAGCCTGAGGTTATTGAGGCACAGGCGTCTCTGGCCGCACCCGCCGCCCAAGCCGAACCGCTGGCCACTTTGCAGCGTTGGTTGACTGCTACACGCCTACGGAGGGAACATGTTCAAAAACATTTTGCAGGACATCGTTGAAGAATCCGATGGCTATAGTGCCGTGCTCATGGGTTATGACGGCCTGGCGGTAGCCCAGTACGATCGACCCTTTGAGGCCGGTGACCTCAACCCTTTTGCCGTCGAGTATGCCCATGTCCTGAAGGAAATGAAGGATACTCTGGCCATTCTCAATACCGGCGAAATTGAGGAAGTAACGGTTCGTACGGAGCGTTTTCAAGTGCTTATTCGCGCTTTGACCGATGATTATTTCGTTATCCTGACCATGGCATGTAACGGCAACTGCGGCAAAGGGCGTTATCTGCTCTCCCGCGAGCTGTTTCGGTTGCGGGAGGAGTTGCGATGAGCGGCGCAGATATCCAGATCCTGGTTCTGCATGGTCCCAATCTCAATTTGCTCGGTACCCGTGAACCCGAAGTCTATGGCAGGGACACGCTGAAGGATGTGGACAAGGGCTTGAACCTTTTGGCGGGGGAACTGGGGGTCGGAATAGATACCTTTCAATCCAACCACGAAGGCGAGCTGATCGATCGGATTCACGCCGCTCGCGACCGAGGTATTGGCGGGATTCTCATCAATCCCGGCGGTTTGACCCATACCAGCGTCTCTTTGAGAGATGCCCTGGCGGCGGTCGCCATTCCGGCCGTGGAGGTCCATCTCTCTAATGTGCATGCCCGCGAACCCTTTCGTCATCATTCTTATATCAGCCCGGTGGCGATAGGCCAGATCTGTGGTTTCGGCGTAGCCAGCTATCAATTGGCTCTGCGTGGTTTGATAATGCATCTGACCGGATGATTGCTGGTAAAAAACGTGAATCAAGAAAGAACCCACAGGGTACATAAACTGCTAGACGATGCCGATTTGGAAGGTTTTCTGTTTCTCGATCGGGCTAATCTGCGCTATCTTAGTGGGTTTTCCGGCAGCGCCGGTGCTCTGCTCGTGAGCCGCAAGGGAGCGACCTTTTTAACCGATGCTCGCTACACGACGCAGGCTCGCCAGGAAGTCCATGCGCAGAACATCTGCGAATATCGAGTGCAGCTCGACGGTATTCTCGAACAGGTCAATCAGCTTGGGTTGCAGAGAATTGGTTTTGAAGCCGACAGTCTGCCTTATGCCATGGTTGAGCGCCTGCGGAAAAAAAGTCCCCATGGCTGTCAGTGGCTGCCGGAAGCAGAGCGGTTACGGTCTCTACGGTGGTCAAAAGATCGCGATGAGCTGAGCGCCCTTGAGCATGCAGCCGTCATATCAGCAGAGGCCTTCGAAGAAGTTTTGCCGCTGATCCGCCCTGGTGTGGTTGAAAGAGAAGTTGCCCTGGAACTTGAATTTGCCATGCGGCGGCGGGGAGCTGAGGAGAAATCATTTGACACCATCGTGGCCTCCGGTCAGCGCGGTGCATTGCCGCATGGTGTCGCTTCCGACAAGGTCATTGCTTCGGGCGACCTGGTGACTATTGATTTTGGTGCCCGCTGGAACGGTTACCATTCGGATGAAACGGTGACGGTCGCTGTCGGACCTGTTTCAGCAAAGCTTCGGCAGATTTTTGACATCGTTCTTGAGGCCCACGACCGAGCCATAGACGCCGTTCGGCCCGGTGTCCCTTTAAGGGATATCGACGCCATTGCCCGGTCCTATATTCGCGAGCATGGCTACGGCGATTATTTTGGCCACAGCCTAGGTCATGGGGTTGGGCTCGAGGTTCATGAACATCCGGCCGTTTCTGCCCAGACCGAGGTCCTTGCGGAAGAGGGCATGGTCATCACCATCGAACCAGGTATTTATATCCCCGATCTCGGCGGGGTGCGCATCGAAGATATGGTTTACGTAACAGCTGACGGCCATCGGCGGATAACCCGCCTGCCAAAGAAATTCAGGCTGTTGCCCGCATGATGGATCCATAGTGACCCTGTTGGTAAAACGAAGCAGGGCAGGACTTGGACAGTCCGTTTTTTTATTGTGGCAAGGAGTGAAATTTCATGGATATCAAGAACATCAAATCATTGATCAGAATGGTAACCCAAACAGACATCACCGAATTCGAGCTAGAAAGCGGTGGCGAAAAATTGGTCATTCGTCGGGGTTCTGAAACGGTGGCTATGACCATGCCGCTGGCCCCTATGCCTGCTGCAGCGCCTTTAGCTGCGGCTGCCCCTGTGGTCATGACAGCGGAACCGGTCGTGGCCGTGGCTGTTGACGATGGTTTTGAAGAGGTAACTTCGCCCATTGTCGGCACCTTTTACCTATCCCCTTCTCCCGAGTCCGACCCCTATGTCGAAGTCGGTTCGGTTGTTGAAAAGGGTCAGACGATCTGCATTGTCGAAGCGATGAAGCTGATGAATGAGATCGAAGCCGAGTTCAAGTGCAAGGTGGTTAAGATTCTAAAGGAGAACGCCGAGCCTGTCGAATATGGCCACCCGCTCTTTTTGGTCGAACCTCTTTAAAAATAGGTTTCAGGCATCAGCTCGCCGGTTGCCATTTCCCCAGGGAGCCAGGCGTCTGATTTATCGGAGATGACAGCTTTATGTTTCATAAGATTCTGATTGCCAATCGGGGCGAGATCGCCCTGCGTATCATTCGTGCCTGCAAAGAGCTGGGCATCAAGACGGTTGCTGTTCATTCAAATGTGGACAGTGAATCGCTGCATGTTAAGTTGGCTGATGAGAGTATCTGTATCGGTCCCGCACCCAGCATCGATAGTTATCTCAATATTCCGGCGATTATCAGTGCCGCCGAGGTCACCGATGCCGACGCTATTCATCCCGGTTACGGATTCCTCGCGGAGAATGCCGAGTTCGCCGAGATCTGTGGTAATTGCGGCATCACCTTCATCGGTCCCAGTCCAGAAAACATGCGTCTGATGGGCGACAAGATCCAGGCGCGTCAGACCGTGACCAAGGTCGGAGTACCGATTCTTCCGGGTACCAAAGAAGCGGTGGAAAATATCGAGCAGGCTAAGATGGTTGCCGCGGATATCGGCTATCCAGTTATCATCAAAGCTACCGCCGGCGGTGGCGGGCGGGGTATGAAAATCGTGCATTCCCCGGCATCCTTGCCCAACGCCTTCGCTGCGGCTCGCTCTGAAGCCAAAGCGGGTTTCGGCAATCCCGAAGTTTACATCGAGAAGTTCTGCGAGAATCCTCGTCACGTCGAAGTGCAGATCCTGGCCGATAAACACGGTAATGTTATTCACCTCGGTGAACGGGATTGCTCCATTCAGCGTCGTCACCAGAAGCTCATTGAAGAGGCGCCCTGTCCGGTCTTGTCGCCGGAATTGCGCAAGGAAATGGGCGAATGTGCGGTGGCTGCCGCTAAATCCGTCGGTTACTCCAGTGTCGGTACCATGGAATTTCTGCTCGATGCGGATCACAATTATTACTTTATGGAGATGAACACGCGGGTTCAAGTAGAGCATCCGGTCACTGAAATGGTCACCGGGGTCGATATCATTCGTGAGCAGATTCGTTCGGCAGCAGGTTTGAAGTTGCGTTATAAACAGTCGGATATCGTAATCTCGGGGCATTCCATCGAATGTCGGATTAACGCCGAACACCCTTTCAAGTTCACTCCGTCACCGGGTAAGATCGACGGTTATCATCCGCCCGGCGGTTTAGGGGTGCGGGTAGATAGCGCCGTGTACGATCAATATACGGTTCTACCCCATTACGATTCCATGGTTGCCAAACTGATTGTGCACGCTGACAGTCGTCAGGAAGCCGTGCAGCGCATGGCCCGGGCTCTGGATGAGTACATTATTGGTGGCATCCGCACCAGCATCATGCTTCACCAGCGGATAATGGGTAATAAAGATTTCTGCGAAGGAAACTTTGATACGTCCTTTTTGGAAAAACTGATCCTTTAGCGGGACCGTGCCGGAAAACCATCTATTTAAGCAATCAGTTGTCTTGTTGGTTGCAATTTCAGGCTGAACGGGGCCGGGCTCGAGCCCGGCTCCGTTTTTTTAAAAGTTAGCGAGTTAATTTCTGGGGTAGATGTCTTTTATGGCTGTTTATTACAAGTATCCCCTGCTTCTGCTGGTATTGTTCCTGTTGCCGCTGTTAAGTGCAGCGGCTGAGTCGGCACCCCCTGCGGCCCCAGTCCCACTGACCCTGCCGCAGGTGATACGTCTCACTCTTGAGCGCAATCTCAACCTGAGCGCCGAACAATACGATACTCGCTCCAGCCAAGCGGCGGTCCAGCGGGAATACGGGCTGTACGATCCGCAGCTGTTGATTGGGTTTGTTACCGGAGAATCGCAGCGGCAAATTAATCGACAGGATTTTGAGGGTAAAAATCGCAACCAGTTCTCTCTTCTGGATTTGTCCCTGGCGCAGCAGCTGCCCAGCGGTGGTGAGCTGATACTTGGCTTCGATAATCAGCGAAATGAGGAGAAAGCGAGTCCCTTGCCGACCGATATCAACCCGGCCTACGAGAGTGAACTGGCCCTGCAGTTGAGCCAGCCACTGCTGAAAGGCTTTGGCCGGTTCGTCGCCGAACAGGATATACTGTTTGCCGTTAACGACAGGCAGGTAGCGGTTCAGGACCTGCGCGAGGTGGCTTTTGCCTTGCTGGCCGAGGTTCGCGATGCCTATTACGAGCTGCTCCGGCTGCGGGATAATCTCCGTTTTCGGGAGATTTCGGTGGCTTTGGCGAAGAAAATCTTGAACGAAGCATCGGCCCGGGTTCGTGCGGGAGTCTTGCCGCCGGTGGATATCCTTGAAGCCGAGTTCGGCCTGAAGGAGCGGCAGAGTTTGCTGCTGGATGCCGATCGGGAATATCGAGACGGTCTCGACCAACTGGCCTTGCTCATGAGCACCAGCCGACCAATAGCGATAACCGATGAACCTCTCGGTCGTCCCGTGCTTGCGGT
>MAXT01000034.1:0-21486 GCA_001751225.1 Desulfuromonadales bacterium C00003107
CACCGTCTCGATGTCGGCACCTCGGGGCCGGTCCTGTTTGCTAAGGGACGCCGCGCGGCCAGCATTCTTGGCGGCTTTTTTATGGCCGGTCAGGTAATAAAACACTACATTGCCCTGGTGGCCGGGCAGGTGGACGACGACGGTGAGTTGCACACGCCGGTACCGGCCAAGGGCAAGCTGCGCTCGGCCGTCACCCGCTACCGGCGGGTAGCCGGCAATCGACACTATTCGCTGCTGCAACTTGAACTGGTCAGCGGCCGCAAACATCAGATCCGCCGCCAGCTGGCCGATGCCGGCCACCCCCTGATTGGGGACCGGCGCTACGGTGGCCCGTGTATTCGCAACCACCAGCTGCCTTTTCTCCATTGCAGCTACCTGGCCTGGCCCAACTCGACTGACGGGCAACTGCTAACCGTCTCCTGTCCGTTACCCCAGGACCTGCAGCATCTGTTATCGGCAGTCGATCTGTGCCTACCGGACACCTGACCTTGCCAACCGGCTCATGCGTCTCAGCTAATTTACAGTTGCCCCACCACGCCTGATAACGCACAATAGCCGGGCAAGAGCAACTCGAACAAAGGATCCCCATGTTTCGCCGCCATCCCATTTTGACATCTCTCGGCCTGCTGGGCGTCGCAGGCCTGCTGTGCGCGGCCTATTTGCTAGCCACCTTTGATCTCAATCGCTACCGGGAAGAGCTGCAAAACCGCCTCAGCAGCAGCTTATCCCAACCGGTCCGCCTTGGCGCAGCCCGACTGACTCTGCGACCCGGCCCGACTTTCGACTTTTCCGCCATCCAAATCGGCAGTACAGAGGCGCCCTTACTGCAAGCCGACAGGCTGTCCCTGCAAACCAAGCTCTTGCCGCTATTCATTGGCAAGCTCAGTTTCGAAAAGATTGTTCTTCACCACCCTCGAATGCGCCTCACCCTGCCTCCGGACGCAGAGCAAACCCCGGCCCAACCGCATCCCTCGATGCTGCTTTACAAGCTGCTGAACACGGTGCGAGTCCATTCCCTGCAAATTGAGCAAGGAACGGTATCCCTCAATGACCTGCGTCGTCAAAACGCTCCGTTTGAACTGCAACTGACGAACATTAATCTGCGCGCCCGAGATATCTATTCCCGCAACAAGGGTCGCCTTCAGTTCAGCGGCCAACTAACAGATGAACCAACCAGCCTCCTGCAAGCCTCAGGGCGTCTGGCCTTACCGACCGATCCGGCCAACTGGCGCCAGCTATGGCTAGATTTGTCCATCCATCTGAAAGGTATCGATCCAAACAGCCTATGTGGCCATTACGCCGCTCAAGCAGGGTGCAAGGGCAGTAGCGGACGACTCGACATGGAGTTGGTTCTCCGTGGTTCGCCGCAGGAAAGCCTCGCTTTTAAAACCAACCTGCAAGGCGACCAACTGCTGCTGAAATTGCCCGCGCATTACCCCCAGCCGCTCTCCCTGCAAAACTTTGAACTTTCCGGACGCTGGACCGCAGACACCGGTTTGAACAAATTCGATGATCTGACGCTAAAACTTAACGATCTTCAGCTGGCCAGCCACTTTTCCCTGCAGCAGGGGGAAGCAGATCCCTGGCTGGAGGGCGGCCTATCCACACCGGACCTGTCTCTTGCTGCCATAGCCAGTCTGCTGCCTACCGGCCGACAGCCCTTCTCTCATCTGCTACAGGGTCAAACTCTCGGAGGCACTCTACGCCTCGACTACAGTCGCTTTGCCGGCCCCCTGTCTCTTTTTCATAAACAAGCACTACACGAAACGATTAAAGAGGCCACCCTCTATTTACGGGACGGACAGTTCCGTTTCGGCAAAAGCCCTCTATTTTCCAAGGTAAGTGCCACCGCCACCTGGCAACAGCAAAAACTGTCCCTCAGCGACGGTAAAGCCCAAGTTCTCGAAGCCCCTCTGCAGTTTTCCGGCACCATCGAACAGCCCTTTCAGCCTACAGCGTCGGCCACCTTCGGCGCAGGCTGGGTAATGCCGGGCCGGAATCTGGCACAACTCTATGAAAATCCAAAACTGCAACCGCTGGCCGCTGAAGGACCGATTCCGGTCAGCTTCAACATGAACGGCCAACTTACCCAACTGCAATGGACCCTACAGGCCGATCTACAGGCCTGCAACCTGCACTACCAGCAACTGCTAGCCAAACCGGCGGGCCTGCCGAGCGGTCTCAAACTACAGGGGCAGCTCACCCCCGACGAACTGCAACTGACAGACGGTAATCTGCAGTTAGGCCCGCTCAATCTCTCTGTTGCCGGCCATTATAAGCGTCAAAAAGCACAGAAATATCTTCTACAAGTGGCCTTAGCTGACACCGACCTTACCGCTTGGCTGCCGCTGATGCCGGCCCTTAAACCCTTTCAACTACGGGGGAACCTATCTGGCGAGTACCGCCTGCGAGGCAGTGGCGATTCTGCGCCAGAGGGTAATGGATTCCTCAATCTAACAAAATGCGGAGTACACTTTCCTGGGATTCTTGGGGGCGATCTGCAGAAATTTTCCGGCAACCTGAAACTTTTCCAGGATCACATCGAATGGCAAGGCATGAAGGGCTTGCTCGGCAAATCGGATGTGACCCTCGGCGGACGAATCAGCAACTGGTCAAAACCCCGCATCGAACTGAAGCTCTCCGCCCCGAAGTTGCGAGCTAACGAGCTGGTCTTCCCTTCCCCCAAAGCCAATTTGCATCAACTTAAAGGACGCTTGGTCTTTATGGGAAACCAGGTCGATTTCAACGATCTGCAAGTCACCCTCGATGGCGGCACCCAAGTGGCCGTCAACGGCAGACTACAAGGCGGCAAAAATTCGACACTCAATCTCACTGCTAAATCAGCCCAAGCCAATATCGATGCGGTTGTTGCCCTCTGGCAAAGTTCGAACAAACCGGCCCGTTCCTCAGGAAAAAACAAACTCAAAGTAGTGGTGAAAGCCGAAGTTGCCCAGGGCACTTATCAAGGGCTGAATGTTCAGCAGGCCACAACCACCGTCACCTCAGCAGATGGCGTGCTGCGTATCAGCCCACTGCGTTTCCTGACCGGCGGTGGCAGTTGTCTGGCTCAAATAGCCCTGCATAAAGATGCAAAACAAAATCAAATGCTGACCGTTTCGGGACAGATCAAGGGTGTCGAGGCGTCAACTCTGCAATACGGCAAAATACTCGGGGAAAAAGGCCTACTGAGTGGCGCACTGGACGGCGACTTTCAGCTAACGGGTGAGCTAGGAGACCATTATTTGCCGACGGTGGATGGCGGGTTTCTGCTAACAATCAAGGATGGCGTATTGCGCAAGTTCACCTTTTTGGCCAAGGTCTTCTCGCTGCTTAACGTCTCCCAGATTCTCACCCTGCAGCTGCCGGACATGGTTGAAGAGGGTATGCCGTTTTCCAACATGGAGGGGAGCTTCGTTCTGCGCGACGGGGTTTTAACGACCGAAGACCTGCTTGTAACCAGCAACGCCATGAACCTGTCGTTGGTGGGCGATGTCGATCTAGTTAAGGAAGAGCTCAATTTGCTCCTCGGCATCAAACCCTTCGGCACCGTCGACAAAGTGATTACCCGTATCCCCATCGCCGGTTGGCTGCTCACGGGGGCGGATAAGGCTCTGATCACAGCTCATTTTGAGGTCACGGGGCCAAGCAAAACACCCAAGGTACAAGCGATTCCGGTGACATCGGTCTCAAGCAAGGTTCTCGGAATTTTCCAAAGGGTGCTCGGTCTGCCGGGTAAACTAATCACCGATCCCGGAGAGGTTCTTACCGGCCAACCGCAGGAGTCGACTCCTTAGGCACTTGGCCACGATAAAGCGTTACAATTCCGCCGCTTAAATCGCGATGGGCCACCCCGGCAAAACCAGCCTCGCTGAGCAGCTCTTTAAAGGCGCCGCGAGAAGGAAAACGTTGCACCGAATCGGGCAAATAACGATAGGCGGCCGCCTGGGACAGTAGACCGCCCAAAAAGGGCAGCAAACGATGGAAATAGAATTGATAACAAACTCGGAACAGAGGGTGAAGCGGTTCGGAGAATTCCAACACTACCAACTGAGCGCCCGGTTGCAGAATGCGACACAGTTCCCTCAGAGCGGTCGGTCGGTCGGCAACATTACGGATACCGAAGGCGATCGTTGCGCCGACACAGAGATCCGCCGCTAAAGGCAACGCCTCACAGTCCGCTCGGACCACAAAGAAACGCTGGCCATGAGCACTGGCGAGCATCTTCTCCCGCCCCCGGCAAAGCATTTCGGCTGAAATATCACTGGCAACCACCTGCAGTTCAGCGGGGGTTCGCCGAGCAATTTCCAATGCGACATCGCCGGTACCACTAGCTGCATCAAGGACCGTTCCCTGCGACGGTAATTGCAACCAACGCACAGCACAGCGACGCCAGTAGCGATCAATACCGAGAGACAACAACCGATTCAACAGGTCGTAGCGCGGAGCCACGGCATCAAACATGGCGCCTATCTTTTGACGATCATTTCCGGTACTTTGCATTTGCCGTTAATGCTCCCATGCAAAAATTGTTGTCTTCTGAAACAGCGGCTCGTTGTACCACAGATCTAACTGACCGCCAATGGCAAAGACCTGGCAGCCCTCTGCCGTCTAATAGAAAGGTTGTTATGTCACCTCTTATTGTCACCGCCGCCCTGCTGCGCAAAGACCAGCAGATCCTGATAACAAAACGCCCCGCTGACAAACAGCAGGGCGGATTCTGGGAATTCCCGGGAGGCAAACTGCACAGTGACGAAACACCGCAGCAGGCCTTGCATCGGGAGCTGCGAGAGGAACTCGACCTCGAAGTGGAAGTCGGAGCGATCTTTGAGGTGGTCTATCACCGCTACGATTGGGGGCCGGTGCTGATTCTGGTTTATGAATGTCGTCCTCTGAGCACTGTCATTCGCAACTTGGAAGTCGACGAACACCGCTGGATCTCCGTGGCACAATTGCCCGAATACGATCTGCTACCGGCCGATCGGCCGATTGTCGATAAGTTGCTGCGCCAAAGGGACCATACAAAAAACTTAGCGCCCGGAATCAATCTGCCATCGGCACGGTAAAAGTAACCCGGGTTCCAACTCCAACTGAGCTCTTCAGCCAGATGGCACCACCATGCTGTTCAACAATCTGTCTGGCGATACTCATTCCAAGCCCGATCCCCTTGGCGGCAGTATCGGAATAATCGGCCCGGTAATATTTATCGAAGACACGATCTCCCTGATCGCTGGTCATTCCGATCCCCTGGTCGGCCACCGTTATCTGGCAATAGCCATCGACCCTCTCCCCATAAATGTGAATCAGGCTGCCTTCTGCTGAGTATTTGACCGCATTGCTCAATAGGTTTTCTAGCACCTGTTCCAATTTATCGCTATCTGCCTGCACAAAGGCCGGAAGGTTTCCCTCCCAAACCATCTCAAACAGATGCTTTGGAGCCAACAAGCGATAGTGCTTCACCTGCTTCGCTAGAAGCGGCTCGATAGCGACTTCCTCAATATCCAGGGGCAGCGATTTACCGGCCTCCAAGCGGCTGATGTCGAGTAAATCGTTAACCAGTTTAGCCAATACCTCAGCCTTTCCGTAAATTTCGCCCATGAATTCTTTTTGCTGATCAGGGCTAAAACCACCGAACTCCTCGGGGTTCATACACAGTTCCGTATAACCGAGAATGGCCGTCAAGGGGGTACGTAACTCGTGGGCAGCCATGGACATGAATTCGGCCTTCATGCGACCCAACTCCCGCTCTCGAGTCACATCCCGCAATGCAGTGATGGCACCACTCACCCGCCCCTGCTTATTTCGCATCAGCGAAGTGCGCGCTTGCAGAGTACAAGCCTCTGCCGTTTTAGATCGTGGCAGGGCAATATCGGTTTGCAGCAGAGGAGGAGCATGATGCGCATAGATTGCCTGAATCTGTTGCAACAGCCCCTCATCCTGCAAAACAGCGGCTACCGGTTGACCGATCGGGTTTTGCAAATCACACTCAAGAAACTCCTGGGCCGAATCGTTAATCAACACAATCTTGTGGCTGCTGGGATCGGTAACGATCAACCCGTCCGCTGTGGACTTGATAATATTGTCAACTTGATCTCGTGCCTGCTCAGCCTCGGCCAGAGCTCGCTTCATTCCTGCCTCAGCCTGCTTTCGCACGGTAACATCTTCGGTCACACCGCGAAAACCTTGATAGCTGCCATCACCAGCGATAATCGGCACACCACTGATACGCAGATAACGCCTTTGACCCGCTTTATTGAAAGCCCAACTATGAACTTTCCTAAAAGCCTTCCTGGGAACAGTCGAGCCGCAAAGCAAGCTCTCCAACTCTTTAGCTTCCCGACCGGCTATTAATTCGAAAAAACACTTGCCGAGCAGTTCCGCGGCGGCAAACCCCAACATCTCCTCAACCTTATCCGAACAGTAGATAAACCGACCGGTAGCATCGACCTCCCAGATAAAATCTGCCATGCTCAGAGCGATATCCCGAAAACGGGCTTCGCTATGACGTAGGCTACGCTCGGCCTCTTTGTGTTCGGTAATATCGATAGCCAGTCCCAGCAACCCTTCGACTTCCTGTTCCGGGTTGACTACCTTGGTCTTCACCACCCGATAAGCACGCTGATTACCGTCAACCGAGCGAATCAACTCCTCACTTTCCACCGGCCCATCGGCCTTAAACGCCTCAGCGTCGGAGAGCATACACTCGATCGCCTCTTCCGCAGGCATAACGGTTGAATAGTGGGACGCCTGCAGAAACTGTTCTTCACTGACCCCCGTAGCAAGACAAAAATTATGATTGGTAAAAACCATCCGTTGCTCTTTGTTGAGCATCCACAGACCGATAGGGGCCGCGGTAAAGATGGCATCAAGGAATTGCCCGCGACGATAAGCTCTCTTGTTGCATTTTTCACGGCGGATTCCGAATTTTTCAGCGGAAGCCCCGAAAATTCTCCCTGCAGCGGTCTTCTCTTTGGCATCGGGAGGCAAATAATAACAGTTAGGAACTCTTTGCTCCCGGTAGAGGATCTGCGGATAGAGACGCAAGACTTCTACAAGCAGGGCACCGGTCACCTGCCGACGGTCGTATCCGCAGAGCAAGGTAATACCCGTGGAGATTGCCAAACGACCACATTCGACCAGACACTCTTGCAGCCAGGCAAGGTCCTTCTCCAGCATGGCACCAGACATTTCCCAATAAATTCTGGCACCACGGAATCCCTGCGCCGTTGCCTTACGCCCGGCAGCAGCCAGGCAGGCTACCGCATCGGCGGAAGAAGTTGCCGTCACCAATCCCAGGTTTTCGGGGGTGGCAAAAACCAGACAACCGCTTGACTCCGCCTCGGTCGTTGCAAACCCCTGCGTTTTCAGCCCAGCACGAAAAGCTTCCTGTAGGGGGCCAGAGACGACCATTAAAGCCTGTTCTTGCCCATCCAGACAGGCCGCCAGATATCGGGCGACCTCCTTGTCCCGTTCGAGGTCCTGTTGATAGAGCAGACAGCAGTACGAGGGGCTCTGGATATTTTTCTGGGGAGTAGTCATCGCTTCAAGATAAGCATTTTGGTCATGCATGGGAGTTCTCCGGACAAAGTCGCTGCAGTAAGAATTAGCAGTTGCTGGCGTTGCAGAATTAATGGTTTCTATAATAACATAAGCGGCCGGCACAGCGAATCGGTTTTTACCATTGCAACGCGCACCTGGATCGAAATCCGCCTCTGGCATTACAGCCAAATTCGTGCTAAACAACGGCCATGGAAATTCATTTTGAAACCATCGGCACCATCCGTTCCTGCTATAAGGAGAAGTTCGGCATCCCCCGCCAGGCCGGCTTGGTGCCAACGGCGACCGCCACCCTCGAGTTGCTGGCCCCCTTTAATCGGGCCGAAGCCTTCACCGGTCTAGAGGGATTTTCTCACCTCTGGCTGCTGTTCCTGTTCCACGGCAATGACTACAAAGGCTGGAAAACGACCGTCCGTCCACCGCGGCTTGGCGGCAATGCCCGCCTCGGTGTCTTCGCCACCCGCTCCCCCTTTCGACCTAACCCCATCGGCCTTTCTGCCGTAAAACTGGAACGCATCGAACAGCACGCCGGCAAGGTTACTCTGCATCTTAAGGGGGTCGACCTGCTCGATGGCACACCGGTTATCGATATCAAGCCCTATCTGCCCTATGCCGACGCCATCGCCACAGCCAGCGGCGGTTTCGCCGCCGAAGCACCAAAAGGCGAACTGGCCGTTCACTTTCTGCCCCAACCAGAGCAAATCTGCCAAGTCCTGGAAAAAGACCGCTATCCCGGCCTACGGCAATTGATCATCGACACCCTGCGTAGCGACCCCCGTCCTGCCTACTATCAGAAACGCCCAAAAAAGAGCTGCTTCGGCATGAAATTATTCGATTTCGACCTGCGCTGGGAGCATGACGATGACGGCATTACGGTGATCGAAATCCATCCCACCCATAGCTAACAGCCTTTTTACTCCCTATCGCCCTCATCCTTTTGTACCGTTTCTTAAAAATCGATCTCTTTTAAAATAGAAAACGGGTGGCAAAATATTTTTGCCACCCGTTACGTCGTAAGAGCCCATCCGAAGTTTCCGGATGGGCTCTATTTACAATCAGCTATCAGTATTTGCCAAACTCCTTGTCGTCAAGAGCGATGACCTGACTCGGATCGCTACCCTTGGCCGGTTGGACGGCGGCTTGTGAAAAAGTGGCCGCATTACCTTGGTAACCCAGGGCTGGAGCAGTCCGTTTCGGAGCTGCCGCAGGCTTAGGAATCGCTGCTCTGGCAACAGTTGCTCCCCCCTTGAGGCTGAACTGTGCGAGCATGCCCCGCAACAGGGTCGACTGGCTGGTCAATTCTTCGGATGCGGCAGCGCTTTCTTCAGCATTGGCAGTATTCTGCTGCGTGACTGAGTCAATCTGGTTCAGCCCCTGAGTAACCTGGCTGATACCTTCGGACTGCTCGCTGCTAGCGGCAGCGATTTCCGCCACCAGGTTGGAAACCTTGGTAGTGCCGGCAACAATCCCCTTAAGGGCCGCTTCGGTCTTTTCGACAATATCGTTACCATGGCGGGTCTTCTCCGCCGAGTTTTCAATCAGTTCGGCGGTTTCTTTAGCCGCCTTGGCGCTGCGTCCGGCCAGGTTCCGCACCTCTTCGGCAACCACCGCGAAACCCTTGCCATGCTGACCGGCCCGGGCGGCTTCGACGGCCGCGTTAAGAGCCAGCAGGTTGGTCTGGAAGGCAATTTCGTCGATGACCTTGATGATCTTGGAGATGTCTTCACCGGAACGATTGATATCGCCCATGGCATCGACTAGTCCGGTCATCATCTGACTGCCTCGGTTGGCGGCGTTTTGCGCTCCCTTGGAGAGGGAGTTGGCTTGGTTGGCATTTTCGGCGTTGAGTTTGGTCTGGGACGCCATCTCGGTCATCGAAGCGGTAATCTCTTCCAGCGAGGCGGCCGACTCGGTCGCGCCCTGGGAAAGGGTCTGAGACGCATCGGAAACCTGGGTCGAACCGCTGTTGATCTGTTCACTGGCCGTCTGCACCTGGCCGAGCAGGTCGTTAAGACGATCGACCATCTTGCGCAGAGCCCGGCCCAGCACGTCCTTATCCGAGGCCAGGTCAACACTCACGGTCAAATCGCCGTTAGCGACCTTTTCAGCAATCTGCGCCTTCTGCTCCAGGCCGTCAGCCATGGTGTTCAGGGCGGTACTCAACTGACCGACTTCATCGGCGCTTTGGATCTGCAGCCGCTGGGAAAGGTCTCCGGCACCGACGGTATCGGCTAAAGTAGCGGCCTCCCGAATCGGACGGGCGATACTACGAGCGGCAAGCCAGATCAGAGCGAGTGCGATCAAGGTAACAATTCCACCAACGGAAGCCTGCCACAGTGCGGCGCTGTTGCCGCGCTCTTCCAAAGCCACATCGAGGGCAATGGCTTCGGCCAGAATAACCTGGTCGGCGATGCGGATCATGACCGACCAGGGCCGGCCGGTGCGGCCAAGATCAATGGCACCCAGGGCCGTTGCCATGCCGCTGGCTTCATCCATGCTGGCCAGCGATTCACCTGCCTGTACCGCCTTGAGTGCGGACTCCCAACCGTCGGCCAAAGCGGCCTTGAAATGTTGTCCAATGAGTTCTGGCTTTTCGCTGTGGGCTACAATCAGGCCGTCGTAGCTGATAATTGCCACCTCGCCCTGCCCGCTCATCAGCCCCTTGTCGACCTTTTCACTGAGCTGCTGGACGAAGGTCAGATCGTAGTCGGTACCAGCTACACCATAGAACTTGCCATCGACCATCACTGGCACCGATAGGGTGGTCAGCCATACCTTGCGGCCCTGTACGATATAAGGGAAGGGGTCAAGCACACTTTCAATATTTTTTTCCCGAGGCGTGATATACCAGCCACCCTTCAGAACGCCGTTGGGGTGCTTATCGTAAGTGTCGTATTCCACCAGGGGTTGCACGGCGATATTGCCGTTGGAATCGCGGTTCCAGTAGGGGGTAAAACGACCGGTCACGGAGTTGTTGCCGTCCTTGCCGGTAGCGAACTCACTATCGCGACCGTCGAGAGCGTTGGGCTCCCAGCAGGAATAAGTGCCGTTGAATTCAGGGTTCTTCTCCAACACGTTAAGCAAAATAGCGTTAAGCTGATCGCGGCCAATCTGAAGCACCGGCTTGCCGTTGGGCCCAGGCTGTTTACCCACCTCAAAGGTGTGGGCCATGGTGCGAGCAGCATCGAGGGCGATGTCGAACTTGGCCTGGACCTTACCCGCCTGCTCCCCGGCCAGATTTTTCAGCTGATCAAGAGCGCTCTTCTCCTGCAATTCGGAGACCCGCTCGGTAGTCAGTTGCTGAGTATTGGCGGCTGTAATCAGGCTGTAAGCCACTAGGGCGCCGGCTGTTACCAGCAGACAGGCCCCGGCGATCAGGGTAATCTTTAACTGGATCGATTTGAGTTTCATGTCGTTTCCTTATAAAGCGTTGTTGATAAAAACAGAGAACTTAAATCCTAAAGGCGAGATCAGATCGCCAGCAGGCGACGCGCATCGAGAAGAATTTTCACTCGATCACCAACCTTGCCGAGGCCCATGATGTAGCTGTCGACCTGACCTTTGCCGCTACCGGGTGCCGATTCGACGTTTTCCGAAGGAATGTCGGCGACCTCACAGACCCGGTCGACAATCAGACCGGTCGATTGCTCGTCGACATTGACCACGATAATGCAGGTACGCTCATCGTAGGCCTGACTGGGCAACCGAAACCGCGCCCGCACATCCAGCACCGGTATCACCTTGCCGCGCAGGTTAATAACCCCTTTGACGAAATTGGGCATGTCCGGAACCTCGGTAATCTTCTGAATGCCGATGATTTCGATCACATGGTGAATAGCAATACCGTAATCCTCATCAGCCAGAAAGAATGTTAAAAATTTATCCTTCTGAGTATCTTCCGTTTCGTAACCGGCATCATTCAGATCCAAGGGATCCTTTTCCATCACTTCTGCCATTTCGCCTCCTAGGTGATATTGGGCCGCTTTTTACGGCTTTTGATATAGATCGTGCACTGTTCGTAATCGCCACTGCAATACCGCACCACCTTTTCGATGTTGCGACTGGTCATATCCAAGCAATAGCAATCTCGCTGGGGATTATTCACCAGCGGGCACAACTTAACTTTGTTTGGATCCATGCCAGCAGGGGAAAGTTCCACACACATTCTTATAATTATCCTCTTAAACATCCACAACCAGCACGCTCACTGTCAGGTGCATATCCTTAAGGCAAAAGCTATACCAAGGAACCGGCGCATAACCCTAAAAACCAGCCCCGACGTTAAAAAGATCTTTGCAAAAGAATTTTATTCAATATTTTAGGCATGTTATAGACTTGGACGAAGAACAGCTATCGGTGCACACTCGGCCCTAAACCAACCTTTTTGACCCCAAGAGAATTGTCTGCAGATAAAAAAGTGTGGCGTGCCCCACTGCGAAAGGTCCACACTTATGGGGCACGCCACACTTCAGATTATTAAAGAGGAAGGGGGAAATGATTTTGCAGTAATAGGGGAAAGTCCCGCCAGCTATTTTTAACAACAGGCACTCGCTTTACCCGACGGGATGCGTGCTTAAGGCAGAAGTCGCGGATTAAACGTCAATCTCATACTTGGCCAGTTTACGATAAAGGGTTTTGCGGTCGATACCCAGTAATCGCGCAGCCTTTGCTTTGTTCCAGGCGGTCTTTTCCAATGCGCTACAGATCGACTGCTTCTCGTCTTCTTCGCCGACTAGGACTGGAGCTGCTGAATTCTGATCTTTGGTGGCAAGAAAATCTTCCGGTAAATGCCCGAGGGCGACCACTGGCTGCCGACAACGGACAAAAGCATACTCCATGGCATGTTCAAGCTCGCGAATATTACCTGGCCAATTGTACTTCTGAAAGAAGTCCGCCACCTCCTGGGAAATTCCGGTTATCTCCTTGCCCATGGTGCCGTTCAACTTATCAATCATGTGCTCCACCAACAGGGGGATATCGTCCTTGCGCTCGCGAAGTGGCGGCAACTCGATGGTAATCACCTTAAGCCGGTAATAGAGGTCTTCGCGAAAAGAGCCCTGACGGACCATCTCAGACAGATTGCGATTAGTCGCCGCAACGACCCGAATATCGACCTTGACCGGCATCGATTCGCCGATGCGCTCAATCTCCCGCTCCTGCAACACCCGCAACAGGCGTAATTGAACCTTGTAGGAGATATCGCCAATCTCATCAAGAAAAATGGTGCCACCTTCCGCCCTCTGAAAGCGACCGATACGATCCTTCACCGCCCCGGTAAAGGAGCCGCGCACATGACCGAATAGCTCGCTCTCGAGCAGCGTATCGGAGAGAGCCGCGCAATTAACCTTGACCAGCGGCTTATTACGCCGCACCCCGGCTTTGTGCAGAGCTTCGACCACCAGTTCCTTGCCAGTACCGCTCTCACCGGTAATCAGCACCGTGGAAGGGACATCGGCAAGGTCATCGAGCAGGCTGTAAAGTTCCTGCATTTTATTGCTGGCACCAATCATTTTATGATAATTGTGGCGTTTACGCAGGGACCGTTCCAGCTTGTCGAGACGGGTTTCGTCCCGAGCCACCAGTACGGCGCCAATGGCCGCGCCGCAGCTATCGATAAGTGGTGAGGTTAAAAGGGTCAGCACCTGACGACTGTTTTGCGAGTGATCACATTCGATTCGATCGAGCTGCCCCGGCTGGCCCGTCTCCAAGGTTTTCTGCAATAAACCACTAACTCGCCCGGAACAGTGGGGCAAGACCTGCGCATAAGGTTGTCCCAGCACCTTATCGTCCAGCTGGCAAATCCGCCGGGCCGCCTCGTTGATGCGCTGAACCAGCCCCTGTTTATCGACAATAATCAGAACATCACCTACACTGCGAAACACCGCTTCCAGGTTAATGCGATTACGTTCGTTCTCCTCAGCTATCTGCCGATACTTGAGAGCGGCACGGGCCACCTGCAACAGATCCTTCTTCACCACCGGCTTGGAAATATAATCGAAAGCGCCGAGGCGCAGCGCCTCGGATGCCGTCTCGATATTGGGGTAGCCGGTTACCATAATCACCGGACACAGAGGACTTTTTTCCTTTATGGCCCGCAGTACATCGATGCCGGTCTTATCACCCAGCAGAATATCGCTGAAAACTACGTCATAAGGTCCCTGATCGATACGCTGCAAAGCCTCTTTGTAATCTGCAGCAGTATCCACTTCGTAACCTTCATCAGAGAGGAAACGCTGAAAGGTAAATCGCAGACTTTTTTCATCGTCGATGACCAGAACCTTGGGCTTCATATCAATTCGTTTCCTTTGGCAATAGGCAGTTCAATAGTAACCTTGGTGTAGTGGCCTTCGATACTCTCAATACCAAGCCGGCCACCATGGTCCTCTATAATGCCATGGCTGATGCTCAAACCAAGCCCGGTTCCGGATCCACTCGGCTTGGTCGTATAAAAGGGATCTAAAATCTTGGGTAACTGATGTGCCGGAATTCCGGTACCACCATCGTGGAATACCAGCCTTACTCGAGCTTCCGCGACATCTTGAACCAACTCAGAACTGATAGTAAATGTCTTCCCCTCGTGGTCTTCGGGATAGCGCTGGTTGAGAGCATAGCGGGCATTGCTGATGATGTTTAGCATGACCTGCTGCAATTGCTGAAAGTGTGCATTAACCAGGGGCAAACCGGGGTCAACATTAATCTCCAGCAGGACCTTGTCTTTACGTAATTGCGATTCCGTCAGCGCCAGAGTTGCTGCCAAAACCTCCCCCGGGCTGACGGGTGTCTTCGTCTCATGCCGGTCACGGGCGAAGGAGAGCAGATTGTAAACGATATTAGCGATGCGCTCCCCTTCCTCGGTAATACCGCGCAGTACCTCCCGATTGTCTTCGCCGATCTGACGGTCATCGGCCAGAATCTGGGCATAATTAATAATGCCATTGATGGGATTGTTGATTTCGTGGGCCACGCCGGCGGCCAGTTCGCCCAACGAAGCCAGATGATTGGCCCGACTGGCCTCCTGTTCGAGCTGCCGCTGGCGGGTGACATCGCTCGCCAGAGAAATAACATTCACCCGTTCGCCATCCTTGTTACAGACCGGAAACGCCCGCACATGCCAGGACCGGCCATCATCGGTCTTGGTAAAAGCCTGCTCCACTTGGCCCGAGGCAAAGCAGCGATCAACGGGGCAGTGATCCCCAGCTGCCGAGCAGCCAACCCACAGGGCGCTGCAATGGGTACCGGGCAATTCGGTCACCGGCAAACTGAGAAGGCGGGCCGCCCCCTGATTGCTGCGCACCACGGTCAAGTCGGGACGATAGAGGGTTATGGCATCGGGGATATGATCGAGCAGCGCCTGGTATTCTTGGTAGAGGCGCTTGAATTTTTCGCTATTCTCCTTGGCAAGTTGCTCCACGGAAAGGCGTTCTGTAACATCGACCGCGATACCTCTCATGCCGACGACCTGTTCATGCCGTACAATTGGCGAGGCCGCCACAACCACGGTCAGCGGCGACGATTCAGCGCCGGTCTGCAGGGTGTACTCCTCGTTCAGCAACAACTCGCCGGAAAGAACCCGTTGGAGATTGGCCACCGCCCGCTGTCGAACTTCGGGTCGGAGGATATCCATAACCGAGGGTTGCCGAGCCAGGTCATCATCGCTCCAGCCGGCGATCTGCAGGGCCATGCGGTTAGCAAAGGTTACCTTACCCTGCAGATCAGTTTCAAAGACCGCTTGCGGCAGCAAGTCGGCCAGCTCCCGAAAGCGCTCCTCACTCTGCCGCAAAGCTTCTTCATCCACCTTGCGCCGTGAGATATCCCGAAAAGATGCCAGCACGGTGCGGGAATCGCCGTCGGACAGCAGGGACAGGGAGAGTTCAACGACGATTTCCCTGCCGTCAGCGCGCAGGGCCGGCAGTTCCAAAGGGGAGCCAAAGACCCGGCTCCCTGAACTGCCGGAGAAATAGCCCGCCAACGCCTGATGGTGCTGCTCCCGATACCTTTCCGGCAAGAGACCATCGAGGGACTGACCGAGCATCTGTTCCCGGCGATAACCGAACAGGTGCTCAGCCGCCGGATTGAAAAGCACCACCAATCCCTGTTCGTCAATGGCTACCAGAGCGTCGCTGATGGCGGCGGCCGCCGCCTTGAAGCGTTCTTCACTACTCCGAAGCGCTTTCTGCACCTGCTTCTGCCGCCGCGCCTGCGGTAATAAAAAGAGGATGAGCAGAGTTTGTAGCAGCAGGAAAACAAGCGTGTAAAACTGCGACTGGCCTATCCCGCCCAGTCCCGCGGCCAGGACCTCGGCAGCATCACCTTTATAGACGCAAGCCGCCAATAAGCCCCACAACAGCAACAACCCAACACCAAAAAAACCGATTCTTCTCATCTACTGCCGCCACGCCCTTCTGGTTGATCCAACTGCTGGTCATGCGCAGCGGCCGGCAGATCGACCACCACTCGGGTATATTTCCCCTGCTCACTGAGAATCCTGATCTCTCCACCGTGGTCCTTGATGATCCCGTGGCTGATGCTCAGGCCGAGACCGGTGCCGGCGCCACTCGGCTTGGTAGAATAGAAGGGGTCCATAACCTTGGATAAGATCTCCGGAGCAATGCCAACACCCCGATCGAGAAAGGACAACCGCACAAACTGCCCTTCTGGGGAAGAGCAAACCTCCGATTCAATGTGAAAGGTTTTTTCTTGATCTGCGGCGGGGTATTTCTGATTCAGGGCGTAACGGGCATTGCTGATGAGATTAAGCACCACCTGCTGAATCTGCTGCAGATGGGCGAGCACCGGCGGCAGATCGGGAGTCATATCGACCAGCAACTTGATACCGTCCCTGCTGAGCTGTGACTTGGTCAGGGCCAGAGAAGCTGCCAGAATATCTTCGATCGACACAGGGTTTTTGAACTCAGGCCGGGCCTTGGCAAAATCCAGTAGATTTTTGACAATATTGGCGACTCGTTCCCCTTCATCGATAATTTCTCGTACAATCTCCTGGTTCACCGTATCGTCAGCAAATTGATCTGCCAGTATCTGGGCATAATTGATAATACCGTTGATGGGATTGTTGATCTCATGAGCCACCCCAGCAGCCAGTTCGCCCAGAGAGGCCAGCTGACCGGATCGACTGGCCTCTTCCCGCAACTGAATCTGGAGGGTGATATCACTCGCCATCTTGATCACGCTGACGACCTGGCCATGGCGATTGGACACCGGGAACGCCCGCACCCCCCAGGTACGCTCATCTTTGGTTCTGATGACCCCCTTCTCCACCTGACAGCTGCTAAAACATTTGTGCACCGGACAATCGTCGCCACGGGCGGTGCACTCGGGCCATAAGGTGCTGCAATGGTGATTCGCCAAATCTTTCGGGTTGCGGTTCAACAGCTTGGCGGTGCTAAGGTTGGACCAGACCACCTGCATACCTGGATTGAGCAAAGTCAAAGAATCGGGGATATTGTCTAGCAGAGCGCGAAACTCCTGCGACATCTCCCGGTTTTCCTGTTCGCTTTCTTTAAGGGCCTCTTCTGACTCGCGTCGCTTTTGGCGAATAGCCGCCTCGCGCAGTTCCCTCTCAATGGCGGGCACCAACCGTGCGAGATTGTCCTTCATCACATAGTCGTGGGCGCCGGCTTTCATCGCCGAGACCGCGGTCTCTTCGCCAATGGCACCGGAAACGATGATAAAGGGCAAATCCAGGGATTTTTTTTGCAACATGAAAAGTGCATCAATCGCAGTAAAGGAAGGTAGCGAATAGTCGGAGATCACCACATCCCAGCTCTCTTCGCTCAAAGCCTGGCTCAAGGCCGGAGCCGTATCGACCCAGCAGCAATGAAGTAGATAGCCCCCCTGGTGCAGATGTCGCTTTAACAGCAGCACATCATCTTCGCAATCTTCGACGATCAATACATTCAAAGGCCTGCTCATCGATACTGCTCCTTGGGAAAAACCATCTGCGCCATAACACACTCTTATCGGCCCTTGCCAGCCGAGCCTTTAGCCACATGTCAAAAGCTAAACAATCTCGAATATTTTCATTCGGAGCGCAAGCATGCTGGACAAATAGTGCCATTATTTATAGCACAGCTGCCAATCCGGAGCCAAAACTTCCCGGCGCAACGTCTTTCAGCAAAAGCGAACTCGGCAAACTGCTTCATGCTCTAGGCCACTATTGGCCAAGCCGACCACCGCGCTCTTTGCAGTAGTTGATCAAGCCGTTGGTCGAAGCATCGTGACCATTCACTGCTCCCGAGCCTTCAAGTTCCGGCAGAATCGCTCCCGCCAGTTGCTTGCCCAATTCCACCCCCCATTGATCGAAGGAGTTGATATCCCAGACGGCTCCCTGGACAAAAACCTTGTGCTCATAAAGAGCAATCAGGGATCCAAGGGTTCGCGGGGTCAACTTACGGTACAAAAATGAGTTACTCGGTCGATTGCCGGGAAATAGCCGATGGGGCAGCTGTCGCTCAATGTCGCCAGCCTCAAGACCGGCGGCCTGCATCTCTTGCCGGGCCTCCAGTTCGGTGCGGCCCTTCATCAGAGCCTCGGGCTGAGCAAAGAAGTTCGAGAGCAGGATCGCATGATGCCGGCCCAGGGGATTATGATTTTCCACCGCCGCCAGAAAATCAGCCGGTACCAGATGTGTTCCCTGATGAATAAGTTGATAAAAGGCATGCTGACCGTTGGTGCCCGGCTCGCCCCAGATAACCGGCCCGGTGGACCATTGCACCGGTTGGCCGTTGCAGCGCACGCCCTTGCCGTTGCTCTCCATATCTCCCTGTTGTAGATAGGCGGGAAAACGGTGCAGGTATTGGTCGTATGGCAGAACGGCGTGGCTTTCAGCGCCAAAAAAATTGGTATACCAAACACCAAGCAGCCCCATAATGACCGGAATGTTGCTTTCCAATGGCTCCTGGCAAAAATGCTCATCCACCCGATGGGCTCCGGCGAGCAGTTCTTCAAACTGTTCCATGCCGATATACAGGGCAATGGACAGACCAATGGCCGACCACAGAGAGTAACGTCCGCCGACCCAGTCCCAAAGCTCGAACATGTTTTGCGGGTCGATGCCGAACTGACGCACCCGCTCGACAGGACTGGACAGAGCGACAAAGTGCTTGGCGACTGCCTGTTCATCACCGGCGGCGCGCAGCAACCAATCGCGGGCCGAATGGGCATTAGTCAAGGTCTCCTGAGTGGAAAAGGTTTTTGAGGCGATGAGAAACAGGGTCGTTTCAGGGGTGAGGTCTTTGAGGGTTTCCGTCAGATGGGAAGCATCGACGTTGGATACGAAATGAACCCTCAGGCCCTTTTGAGCATAGGGCTTAAGCGCCTCGGTGACCATCAACGGACCGAGATCCGAACCGCCGATACCGATGTTGACCACATCACGAACCGGCAGGCCGCTATAACCGAGCCAAGCGCCGCTATGCACCTGCGCGCAAAAACGCCCCATCTGCTGCAAAACACCTCGCACCTGCGGCATGACATCCTGCCCAGCTACTGACATCGACCGGGAGGAGCGATTGCGCAACGCAACATGCATAACTGCTCTATTCTCGGTGCAATTGATCGGCTGCCCGGAGAACATGTCCGAGCGCTTTTCTTCCAGGCCCGCCTCCCGAGCCAGGGCAAAGAGCAGCGGTAGCGTCTGGTCGGTGATACGGTTTTTTGAGAAATCGAACAGAATATCGTCCAGAGACAAGGAAAAGCGCTCGAAACGATCGGGCTCAGCCTCAAACAGATGACGCATCTGCAGCAGGGAAACCTCCTGCCAGTGTTTCTGCAGCGCTCCCCAGGACTTGGTCTGATTCAGCAAGGGCCTGCCTCCTTTAATAAGGGACACGAAAGAAAACTTAATGACGGTCTATTTAATAATTGCTAACCCGGCTCTTGTCAACTGCGAGAGCCATTCCGTTTTCACCTCAACTCTGGATCAATCAGCATCACAGACCGGCAGAAAGCTGCCAATATGCATAAAGCCGGATCTCAGCATCTCACTGAAAACCGGCTTTAAATATCCCCACTATCATAACTTATCAAACCCTGGCTGCAGTTACGCATCAGAAGACTGATCGGCCTCATCTTCGACAAGACTCCAGGCCTCTGCCACCAAGGCGTCAGCAAGTTCGTCCTGCGCCACCTTGCGCACCACCTCGCCACGACGAAAGAGCAGGCCCTGGCCCTTGCCACCAGCGATACCGACATCAGCTTCACGAGCTTCACCAGGCCCGTTTACCACACAACCCATCACCGCCACCACAATTTTTTTCGGCAGATCGCGCAACCGCCGCTCCACCTCCTCGGCAATGGGTATCAGATCGATCTGGCAGCGGCCACAGGTCGGACAACTGATAAAGACCGGACCTCGCTCCCGTAAATCCAGAGAGCGCAAAATCTCCCAACCGACCCGGACCTCTTCTACCGGATCCCCGGTCAGGGAGACCCGTAGCGTATCGCCAATCCCGTCGTAGAGCAGGGCACCGAGACCAACAGCACTCTTGATGGTGCCGCCCCAGGTCGTGCCCGCCTCGGTGATACCGATATGCAAGGGATAATCGACCTGATTCCTCAGTAGACGATAAGCATCCACCGTGCGCCGAACATCCGAAGCCTTAAGACTGACCTTGATTTCCTCAAAGCCAAGTTCCTCAAGAATACGAATGTGCCCCAGAGCACTTTCAACCATGGCCGGGGCACTGGCATGCCCATACTTAGCCAGCAGTTCCTTTTCCAGGGAACCGCCGTTAACGCCGATGCGAATCGGCACCCGACGCTCGGCGCAGGCCCGGACCACTTCTTCCACTTTCCAGCGCTCACCAATGTTCCCCGGATTAAGACGCAGGGCATCCACGCCGTTTTCAAGGGCCAACAAAGCCAGTCGGTAATCAAAATGAATATCGGCCACCAGCGGGATACGGCAGCCCTTGCGGACCTCCGCCAGAGCCCGAGCGGCATCTTCATCCGGCACGGCGCAACGCACAATATCACAACCGGCCGCCGTCAACCCTTCGATCTGAGCCAAGGTCGCCGCCACATCGCGGGTATCGGTACTACACATAGATTGAACGCTTATAGGCGCGCCGCCACCGACGGGAAGTTTTCCAACCAGAATTTGACGGGTCTGCTGAGGCATAACTATCCTTTTTCAGCCACCGATGGCAGCTTAGTAATCGTTTTAATTACTTGGAGCGATTAAAGTGTACGACTGCCGATTGTTCAAGTCAAGACAGGGTATCCGAGTCCCATTCGTAGCGGCGTTGACAGCAACGCGGCGACAGAGTAAGGTGCGCGAAGACAGCTTAAAAGATATAACTTCAACCGGAAATTAGCCATGGCCAAACGCCCCATCGGAAATAAACGCCCGTCCCGCCGCCGACAGCCCCTGCCAAAAATCCAGGTCACCATCAGCCAACTCAATGACGAAGGGGTAGGAATCTGCCTCCACGAGGGCAAAGAATTGATGGTCGCCGGCGCCCTGGCTGGTGAAAAAGTCCTTGTCACCATCGAACATTCCGGCCAGCGGCGCAGTATCGGCCAATTAAGCCGCGTGCTGGAAAAAAGCCCGCGGCGAAGAACATCCCCCTGCAAACTGGCGGACCGTTGTCAAAGTTGTGCTCTGATCCATATGAATTACGGCGCTCAGCTTCGCTACAAACAAGCCCGACTGAAGCAGGCTCTGGCCGGCTATACAGCGTTGGAAAATCTTCAGCCGCTACCGATCTGGGACGCTGAACATCCCCTTGGCTACCGCACCAACGCCAAGTTAGCTCTGAGCAAAGAACGGGGCCAGGTCCACATCGGCCTATACCGACGCGGCACCCATCAGGTTGTCGACATCGTAGACTGCCCTCTTCACCACCCCCTGATCAACCAGATTGTTCGCGTGGTGAAAGACGAAATACAACGGCAAAAGATCTATATTTATGA
>MAXT01000034.1:21508-27653 GCA_001751225.1 Desulfuromonadales bacterium C00003107
GCCATGGTCACTTTTGTGGCTGCAGAGCGAAATTACCGGGAAATCACTCACTTGGCCAAATGGCTGACACGCAAGGTGCCCGAGGTCATATCGGTCCATCAGAACATCAATGGGTCGACGGGCAACGTCGTCATGGGCCGGGAAACCATTCGCATAATCGGGGTTCCAGATCTCATCGATCAAGTGGGCGATATCCGCCTGCGCATCTCACCGACCTCCTTTTTTCAGGTTAATCATGAGCAGGCCGGCCGTATCTACGATCTGGTGCGTCGCTGGGCCAACTTGGACAGAACCCATACGGCCCTCGACCTCTACTGTGGTATCGGCGGCATCGCCCTGCATCTGGCCAAGGATGCGGGAGACGTCACCGGCATCGAAGTGGTGGAGGAGGCAGTGCGTAACGCCAGTGAAAATGCGCGTATGAACCATCTATCCAATTGCCATTTCAGGGCCGGGGACAGTGCTGAGTTGATCCACGACCTGGCCCCGGGTAGCATCGATGCTGCGGTGGTTAATCCCCCCCGCAGCGGCTGCCAAGCTGAAGTTCTCGAAGCCCTAGCCAGCCTGGCACCCGCCACCATCATTTATGTTTCCTGCAACCCCACGACCTTGGCCCGCGATCTTGATCTGCTGCTAGCCAAAGGCTACACCGTCAACGACCTGCAGCCCGTGGACATGTTTCCCCAGACCGTCCACCTTGAAACCGTTGTGCGCCTGCGACGCAGTGCCTGACCGGCGCCTGCCGTCCGTTCGCTCTTGGCTGGATATTGCCCCGTCTGACCCGCAAACTAATAAATAGATGCACCCGCAAAAACTTACAAGATGGATAATCAAAAAAGGCTCCACGGTAAATACCGTGGAGCCTTGAAACTAAATGGTTAACAGGTCAGCCTTAAACCTTCATCACATTAGCTGCCTGGGGGCCTTTCTGTCCTTCGGTAATATCGAAGCTCACCCGCTCGCCTTCGGCCAGCGATTTAAATCCTTCGCTCTGAATTACCGAAAAATGTACAAACACATCGGGACCACCCTCCTGCTCGATAAACCCGAACCCCTTGGCATCATTAAACCACTTCACTACACCTTCCGCCATCTCTCTACTCCTTTGTTTCGCAACTTGACCAAACGTACCGTTGCCCTGCGGCAACTTCGAAAAGATAAGCCAGCAGGAATTTCAACGACCGCTCAGGCAACCCATTGCTGCCGCCAGCCGTAGATACCACCGCTGCTTAATTTAAACCTATTAACATAGGTTTCAGGGGAAATCAAGCGAACGGCTAGTTTTTTCATGTTCAGGGGTATTATAGACACCGTGTTTGTTTTTAATATTTAGCTGTTATTTTACCAACAATCCTCCGATATAACGCGGGTCCAGGTCTGTGGCGTCAAGGGCACAGAACTCTTCATCCCAAATACTAAAACAAAAATTACCAAAGCTTCCAGCTCCCGGTTCCAGAGATTCCAACCAAGACAGTGTCTGCTGGCGCAACGCTTCGGATAAACGACCATTTTCGGTAATCATCCGATGCAACACCGGAAGCTCCGATGGTGGGATCGGCGCCGGCACGAAGTCACGGCCCAGTACTCGATTGGCCAGCGCGGTAAGAAAGAAATCCGAAAGGGTCAGCTGCTCGTCTTCATCAGCGACAACGCCATTCACCTCCAGCTCTTGTTGACGTGGCAGTTCAAAGGCGAAACGCTCTTCAAACAAACGCCGTTGCACTTCCACATCGGCCAACCGCTGCCGTGTCGCTTTCACCTGCCGCAGAGTAGAAAAGGGCAGTTCCCCGGCCCGAGAAACACCATCAAAGGCTATGCAATAACAGGGCATACGGCCCTGCAGGGCCGTTACAAGGGCTGCATAGGGACCATCCAGATAAGCACCGATGGCGGAGTCCAGGAGGCGCCGAGCCTCCTGTTGCAATCTCAAGGTGATATTATGCCCAAGTCGAAACAAGCCCAGCAGGTAAGTGCCGTCGAAGACCTCTCTGGCCTTCTCCAGCGCACTGCCACAGAGCTGCTCAAGGGCAACATTGAGACATCCGTACACCTTCTCTAGAGTCTCCTGCACAGCGGCACTGTCGCCGACATCGACACCATCGGCAACCATTACCCGGTTGAGGAGAAAGCTTAAGTCCCAAACACTGCTGGCGTCGATACCGGCCGCCAAAACCTCCGCCAGCAAATACTGCGAAGACATCGGCGTCAAAACAAAGCCAGGCGCTACCGGTCCCGGCTCGGGCAAAGTCGACGGCCGAGAGTATTCTGCCAGATCGAAAGCTTCGACATCGAGTAGAGCATAGACAGCCATGGCATCCACTGGATCAGGAAAACCATAGTCCAGAAGCCGGTTGCGCCGTTGCTGATAAACCTCTTCTTCCAGAACTGTGGGCAACTCACTACGCAAAGCCTCCAACAGTCGCCGACAAAAAATCTCATCCTGGCAAAACAGCGCGCCGACCAAGGCATAAAGGGGCTTGGCCCGTTCCTCATCAGGGAATTCGAATTCATAGGGCATCACACCAGAACCCGGCTCCTGGTCGTCGTCGCACAAGTCTTCCGGCCCTTTAAGGATCGTAATTGACCGTTGAAGTATCAGCACCAGCAGGTCAAAATCGAAACCGTGCAGACATGGCAACAGCTCTTCGGGGTCCGTTCCAATGGCTGCCAAAAGCCAATCCAGCGATTTAGCGCCATCAATTAGGTCGCCCTTCCAACCATCGAGATCGACACAGACCACTATCTGATCGGGACTAGCCATGGCGAGGAGGTCTTTTGAATCTTCGTGACCCAGTTCTTTAACCAGCAGATAAAGGTCCTGGGGCGGCAAGAGCTGTAGCAATTGCTGGCCATCTTCTGCATCGAGCAACAGATCGTACTTAGCCCGGCCCTGGGCTCCATGGACCATGACCAGCCGTTCTTCGGCAGACAGGGCATTGAATTCCTTAGCGGAAATAGCGCGGGATCGCCCACGTAAGGCCAGCGGACCCTTTCTTTTTTCGCCGGGCAGCTCAAGCTTGCTCATAAATTGATAAACTCCTAAGGCATCATTGTTTTTTTCGTAATCGAGTAATGTAATGCACCCGCTTCTTCCGGTCAAGCAGGATCACAGCAGGCCTCGCGCCAGGGCTTGCCGGCAGGCCGACGGTTCTGTCCTGCTGCGACCGGCCAGCGACTGGTCCCTGTCCGAAAACCTGAATCTGCAGTTTTCTACGCCTTCAACCGGGGCAGTAGCCTGAGGGACTTCCAACCAAATCGCGCAGTAAGTTCGGTTCTGCAGCGGATGGCAGCGGTATTCTTCTGACCTTCTTTTTCTGAAAATTCCCTTTGCACTCCGCCATTCAAATGTTAAAATTTATTCTCATGTTATGCCTGTTTAGGTGGTGGTTTTCTGAAGGAGTCTCCCATGAAAGCATTGAAAAGCTCATTAGCCAGGACCTTTGCCGTTCTGCTTTGCGTTGTTTTTCTTTGCGTCACGGTTCATGCCGCCAACCAATCCGACAGCTTCAGCCTGTCGCCCATGATCGGAGGCTACATCTTCGACGGCGACCAGGATCTCGACGACGCCCTGACCTACAGCCTAGGCTTGGGCTACAACCTGACCGACACTTGGAGCACCGAGTTCGTACTCAACTATTTCGACGCCGACAACAGCAACGGTTCCAACGTTGACGGCTTGGTCTATCGCCTCGACACCCTCTACCATTTCATGCCCAACAGCGCTCTGGTCCCCTATATCGCCGGCGGCCTGGGCGGCATCTCCCTCGATCCGGACAATGGCAAATCGGACACCAACTTCCTGGTCGATTACGGCGTCGGCCTCAAGTACTTCTTCACCGACGACCTGGCCTTGCGCGGCGACGTACGCCATATTCTTGCCTTTGGCGACCCGGATAATAACTTTACCTATACCGCCGGCCTGACTTACCTGATGGGAGGTAAAGCCAAGGAAGCCCCTAAGCCCCTCCCCCCCATCGACAGTGATGGAGACGGGGTAACGGACGTTCATGATCTTTGCGCCGACACCCCGCCAGGAACTGTGGTCGATGGGGCCGGTTGTCCACTGGACACGGATGGTGACGGTGTTTACGACGAACTCGACCAGTGCCCTGCCACTCCTGCAGGAGTGGCTGTAAGCACCATCGGCTGCCCCCTGGACAGCGATGGAGACGGCATCTACGACTACCTTGATGAATGCCCTGAAACCCCAATCGGATTGACCGTGGACGACAAGGGCTGCTCACCAGACAGCGACGGAGACGGCGTTTACGACGACAAGGATGAGTGCCCCGACACCCCGGCTGGCTTAATGGTGGATGACAAGGGCTGCCCCATCTCCATCACCCTCTCCATTGAGTTCGATGTCGATAAATCCGACATCAAACTCAGCTATCACGGCGAACTAGCCAAGGGCGCGGCCTTTATTGACAAATACTCCAACCAAAAAATCCTCGTCGCCGGCCATACCGATTCTACCGGCAACGAACCTTACAACGAAGCTCTCTCCCAGCGCAGAGCCGACAGCGTGCGCGCGCACCTGGTAGAGAACTTCAAGCTGGACGCGGACAAGCTCTTTGCCCGCGGTTTTGGTGAAAAAGCCCCCATTGCCAGCAACGACACCGCCGACGGCCGACAGCGTAACCGCCGGGTCGAGCTATCCTGCTGCGCCATCATTCCCAAATAGAGCGCTACTCATAGCTAATAAAAGGCCAGGCAGCTGACAGACTGTCTGGCCTTTTTCTTTGGGTAACCGCTGAGCAAGGCGTACTCGGCAAACGCCGCACAATTCAACGACAAACCCCCAGCTCCTGCTTTGAGGAACTGGTAGCATCGTCCTGCCCCTGCCTCCCTCTACTTGCCAAACAAATAACTTCATGCCTTGTGCCGCAAATGGAGTGCTGTTTATTCTTGCGAGGGACGCTCCCTCCGCGGCAGTCAGCAAAGGCAGCCCAAAGGCAGCCCAAAGGCTAAGAACCAAAGCCTCTGAAGGCGCTGCACAATAAAAAAAGGGCCTGCCGAAGCAGACCCTTTTGATGATTCCTTTGGCCGATCTTAGAAACGGTACTTCAGACCAACATTGTAGCTCCAGACTTCGATGTCAAGATCAACATTTCTGGCGTTAACTAAACCAGAGAGGTCCATTTCGGTTTCATTGTTGAGGTACATGATATCGACGTTGGCATACAGGTTTTCAGTAATCTTGATGTCGGCACCAACCTTGGCGTTCCAACCGAAGTTGTTGTCAATACTCAGACCAGTCCTTGAAGCTCCAGCACTCAAAGTTTCATCCCAGAAGTACATCCAGTTGACACCAGCACCAACATAGGGGCTGACTTTCCACTGCGGCATAGGGTGATACTTGACGTACAGAGAAGGAGGCAGAATCCAAGTGTCACCGTCAATTACACCACCAGCAACTTCCAGGTCGGCATGAGCAATAGCAGCTACCAGTTCGGCGCTAAAATTGGGAGTGAAGAAATATTCCACCACCAGACCGCCGGTCATGGTGTCTTCAGCTTTCAGGGTCTCAGCGGCCCCTTCAGAATCAAGGTCGATGTCGAGATACATGATCTGAGTACTGACGCTCCAACGCTTGAAATCTTCAGCTGCCATGGCGGTGGACACCATGGAGAAAGCGAATACTACAGCGCACAGTGCGCCAACCAATACTGCCAGTTTGCTTCGGTTCACATTAACCTCCCAAAACTTCCATCATCTTGTTGAACAAAATGAAGCGACCCCTTGCCGCTTCACAAAACAGTCTTCTATCGAAATTTTCACTTTGCGCTAACCCTGTTCTGCCAGCACAACCAGAGAAGCTAATAGCAGTTTTTCTGGCGGACTGTCAACCCTTTAAAAGGCCCGCCCAATCCTTAATGAGCAGCAAATAACGTCGGGAATGGCTCCATCAGTAGAACCCTTTTTCCATAAGCCCTTAGACTCATTAATCATTTCTTCCCACAGTCAAATCGAACTCGGCCCACACCGGACAATGATCCGATGGACGTTCCATGGCACGAATATGGTAATCGATTCCGACACCACTGCAGCAATCTGCCAAAGAATGACTGACTAATAACAGATCAATACGCAAACCCCGTTTAGGCTCTCGGTCAAATCCGCGGCTACGATAGTCAAACCAGCT
>MAXT01000034.1:27658-27959 GCA_001751225.1 Desulfuromonadales bacterium C00003107
CCAACACGGAAAGTATCCACCAACCCCCAATCCTGGAGCCTCTGCAGCCACTGACGCTCTTCAGGAAGAAAACAGCATTTACCGGCACGCAACCAGCGCTTGACGTTGTCGGCACCGATGCCAATATCGAGATCGCTTGGGGTCACGTTAAAGTCCCCCATGACCATCAACCGATCGGACGGCTTAAACCGCTGCTGCAGAAAGGCCAATAATTCAGCATAAAAACGCTCTTTGGCTGGAAACTTAACGGGATGGTTGCGACTCTCGCCCTGAGGGAAATAGCCGTTAATCACCCAAAGCT
>MAXT01000034.1:28053-28340 GCA_001751225.1 Desulfuromonadales bacterium C00003107
GCCACACCGTAGTGACTCTTCTGGCCGTGATACTGAACCCGATAGCCGAGTTCCTGCACGGCGGCCAGAGGAAAGTCTGCATCCTGCACTTTGGTTTCTTGTAGGCCGATGATATCGGGTCGATGCTGCTCGATCAGTTCCTGCAGCTGATGCAGTCGAGCGCGAATACCATTTACGTTGAAAGAAACAATTTTCACCTGGAAACTCCTTGCCTATCTAATGAATGCCCTTGCTCAATGACTTCGGATTATCTCAAGAAAGGCAGCGCCGTAACGCTCCAGCTTACG
>MAXT01000035.1 GCA_001751225.1 Desulfuromonadales bacterium C00003107
TCCCGGCTGAAACCGGCGGTCGGACCGCAGAGCCAGCTGACCACATCGGCCAGGGTCATCACAATGCAGATCGGGACAATCTCCCACAGTCGCTGAACATAACGGGCCAGTGCGGCCCCGGTGAGCGTTGCTACCAACAGCAGCAGGCTCGACCTGATCAGGGTCAGTAGCGGCAGCCAACTGGCACCCGGAGTCAGTTGATTGATCAGCCAGATACTCAGAAGCAGGGTGACGCCCCAGAAAAGATAAAAGAAGCGATTGCGCTCTTCCGGCTGTAGCAGCAGGGCAGGCAAAAGCAGTTGAGCGGCGGCAAAAAGTTGCAGGGCGATAAATCCCCCGGACCACCAGGGATTATTCCCATCGATCAGCTGTCCGCCCCACCAAAGCCCAAAGGTCGCGCAGCTCCATAGCAGGTGGCTGGCACCCAGCCACAGGATCAGACGTCGATTAGATATGCTGAAGGTGGTGAAGGATTGTAGCGACATGGTCCTGTTATGCCTTGCTTGGCCTGGGGAAGGCACCACTATTTCTGCTTATTTGAATTTATCTGCCAGAGCCGCAAAGGGAGAGTGCCCCAGAGAGGGACGCTCAACTTTAGCAGTTGGACCATCCGTGCCGCGATCCTCTTGCACCCCGCGGGTATGCTCGTGATCGTGGCAGTAGATGCAGAGCAGTTCCCAGTTGCTGCCGTCGGGGGGGTTGTTGTCGTGGTTGTGGTCGACATGATGCACGGTGAGTTCACGGAGTTTTTTCCCCTCGAATTCACGGGTGCAGCGACCGCACACCAGCGGGAACAGCTTCAGCGCTTGTTCCCGATATCCCGCCTGACGCGTCTGCTGTTCCTGGCGCATTTCAGCGACCAGGCGGTCCCGATTTTTGGCATCCTGGTTGTTCTTTGAATCAGTCATGGGGTCCTCTTGAAACGGGTACTTTTCTCGTGATGGTCGAAAAATGGCCTGCATTGTTGTGGGGCTTTGGGCCATCAACAACTAATCTTCTTTGGGCCCGGTTTTCACTTCAATATTATCGCGGTATTTAAGCTGCATGCCTTTAAGAAAATTACGTAAAACCTGATCCTGACACTCACGATATTGTTTATGCCCTGATTTACGAAAAAACGCGCTTAATTCGTGTTTGCTCAGACAGAACTCAGCCAATCCGAGAATTGCCAACACATCTTCAGCTTTTAAGTTTAAGGCGATTTTTAACTTCATGAAGATAATGTTGTTGTTTAAACGGCTCTCTGGTTTGGGTTGTGGGCCTTCTCTTTTGCCCCGCTTGTCGATAATCAAACCGTTGAGAAAAATCGCCAGCAACCGGTCGACGCACTTCTCATACCCAGGATCGTCCTCTTTCTTTAACCAGGCGCTGACCTGTTCCCGTGTTACCTGCTGGTCTGCCAGGCCAAATAGAGCGATCATTGTCGAATCGTTAAAGTCGAAGATATAGCGAACGCGGCGCATGATATCGTTATTTGTCATAGGTAGTTCCTGTTGAAATTAGATCGTTAAGTGCACCGCCAGGGTTCTCATTTCGTAGAGGAGACGGGATCTTGCTGACCCTGATAGTGCCTCAAATTCGCCGCCGTAGCAATGGCAGACTNNGACTTCGTTAAGTATACGCCTTTTGCAAGAGCCGTTCTATTTTCTTGGATGCATATTCTGATGAAATAAGGCGACTGTTATGGTTTGAAACCAACAGGGGAGTTGTTGCTTCAAAATTGTCCGCTAATTCAGGCAGGACCTTTCTCGGAGTCCTGGTTTGCAGGATTAATGCGAAATTTGCTGCCCCTATTTCTATTCGGTATGCAGTAACAGCAACAAAGAGCTACAAAGAGAAAAAACAGATGCGCAGCAGTCTCTGCAGTCTCCTCCAGGGGTACATGCAATAGTCGCTCGTTTGGCAAAACATGTCTAAAAGCCCGGCGAGCAATTATCTGGGAGAAAAGATATGTCCAAAAAACGCCAAAAATGGAGATCTTCAGCATCATAAACCGATTAAGACTCGCAAAAATTTTCTCGTGCCAGGCAAGGCCCCAGAGCACCATGCCTACCAGAATGAGGTCCACCAGTTTCTTGCTTTGCACCCTGTAAGTGTCGCTAAAGACAGTAAGAACGGTATCATCAAGCTCCCTTACGAGAAATACCAGAGCCAGAACCGCTAGATAAATCATCAATGGGTCCCGACTGATAAAACTCTTGGTCAAAAGAACCAGCAATATCGTCGCTACCAGCCATATTGCAAGAGCCTCAAGGCCCCCCTTTGGGTTAAATCCAGGGAAGAAGTTGAAATGGTGAACGACATAGACAAATAAGACCGCAATCAGTCCCGGCAACAGGATCCAAGCGTTCTTCATGTGGAATACTTGCTTGAACCAGGTTGATACTTCTGAGTAAATACTTCTGAAATTCATGCTTGAGAACCTTTCTATATGAATGAATTCAACTGACAAGTACAATGGATGATTCCCCGAAGAATACCTATTTTAGGGGTTCGATATCCAGAACTTTCTTGGTCGATTATTCAAACCGGTCCATGCCGAGTTGAATATCGACGTCAGTAACTGACCGCAAGGCATGGTCTTTGGGAAAATACTGGCAGGTTAGACGGTTCATGTTTTCGCTTGTACCGCGCTCCCATGATGCGTATGGATGGGCAAAGTAAAGGGCTGCATTCAGAGACTTGGCGAATAGGGCCAGACGAGCTTTGCGGTCCGTTAGCGGAACAATGGCCTGTTTCTGTCCCTTGCCGATAACCGTATCGAGTTCCCAATCGCCACGGCGAGAACGTGGTTCGACAATGGCAGGACGGGTTTTGGTATATCGCCGAGCAGGAAGCGGCCCCTATCAATCGTGAGTTCAGTTAGAGGCGACAATCTATGCTGACACAGGGGGATGATTTTGGTTCAAAAATAGGTGGTTGGTTTGGGCAATTAATAAGCACTCGGGGTTGTCGGGGAAAAAGATTTTGCGCAACGTGCAGGATGTGCGATGCTAGCCCCGATCTGCAAACCGTACAATGCCCAGAAAAAGGGCCACCACGGGAGAAAACGTGAACGAATCGCCACAACTCTATTTACTGGACGGCTCCAGTTACATCTACCGCGCCTACTATGGCATCCGCGATGTTGCCACCGCCGATGGTATGCCGACTAATGCCGTTTTCGGTTTTACGCGCATGCTGCTGGGCCTTTTGCAGGAACACCAACCCGATTATCTGGCTGTGGTATTTGACCGACCTCGGGAAGAGACCTTCCGCCGGGAACTCTATCCTGAATACAAGGCTCACCGGGATGCTATGCCCGAGGATCTGCCGCCGCAGATTGGATACATCCGGCAGGTCTTGCAGGCCTTGCAGATTCCGGCCCTGGAAGCACCCGGGTTTGAGGCTGATGATGTCATTGCCACCCTGGCCCGCCGCTCTGCCGCTGAAGGTATCGAGGTCACGGTGGTCACCGGCGATAAAGATTTGATGCAGATTGTCGACGATCGAATCTCCCTGCTCGACACCATGAAGGATACGCGCTCGGGGCCGCAACAGGTTCTGAAGCGTTTCGGGGTTCCGCCCAAATTGGTAGCCGATGTCCTGGGCCTGGCCGGCGACACCTCGGACAATATCCCCGGTGTTCCCGGCATCGGCGAAAAAACCGCGGCTGAGCTGGTGCAGCGCTTTGGAACTCTGGAAGATGTCCTTAAGTGGGCCAGTTTGGTGAATGGCAGGAAACGCCGGGAGAATTTACAGGCCCACGCCGACCAGGCGCGGCTGTCGAAAACCCTGGCGACACTCCGAGAGGATGTGATCCTGGAGGTTTCCCTGGCCGATCTGCAGATGCAGCAGCCGAACCTGGCAGCGTTGATTCCGCTGTTACGGGAGCTGGAATTCGAGGCTCTGGAGATAGCTTTTACCCCGCCGCCGGCGGGGGTGGTGGAGATCTACAGCGACGGCTCGGGCCGGGACTCAGGTCCTGGGGGCTACGGCGTGGTCCTACGCTATGGCGGGCATGAAAAGGAGCTCAGCGGCTTTGAGACCACGGCCACCTCGCAGCGCATGGAGCTGATTGCGGCGATTCGCGGCCTGGAAGCACTGCATAAACCACAGACAGTTCGTCTATTCAGCGATTCCCAGTACCTGGTGCGGGGCATGAG
>MAXT01000036.1:0-234 GCA_001751225.1 Desulfuromonadales bacterium C00003107
CTTCTAAGAGCACCTAAAAGAAAGGGAGGCAGCAGATGCTCCCTCCCAAAATAAAAATCTAGCGTAAACTGCCAATTCTTCCCTAGCAGAATATCAGCTGACAACCACTTTGGGTTCGCGGTTAACATGCCACTGCTGAAGGATGGTCAAAAGATTGTTGACCATCCAGTAAAGAACCAAACCAGAGGGAAAATTGAGAAACATAAAAGTAAAGATAATCGGCATGAACATAAA
>MAXT01000036.1:320-5943 GCA_001751225.1 Desulfuromonadales bacterium C00003107
CATAAATATTTTAGCCTGAGCGGGATCCATGGTACTGGGGCTCATCTTCTGTTGGAAAAACATGGTTACCCCCATAATAATCGGGGTAATGTAATAGGGGTCCTTAACGGATAGATCTTGAAGCCAGAAAGCAAAAGGCGCATGCCGCAAGGCGATGGTTCCAAGCAGTACCTTATATAGGGCAAAAAAGACCGGAATCTGTACAAACATGGGCAGACAGCCTCCCATGGGATTGACCCGCTTAGTCTTGTAGAGCCCCATTATCTCTTTATTCAATTGCTCTTTGTTGTTCTTAAACTTAGCCCGAAGTTTCTGCATTTCTGGTTGTAAGGTCTGCATTGACTTCATGGATTTATAACTTTTCTGAGTCAGTGGCCAGAAAAGCAATTTAATAATACAAGTTAATAGAATAATCGCTACGCCCCAATTACCTACATAACTATAAAATAGGTTTAACACCGTCAGCAAAGGCCGGGCAATAATTCCAAAAAATCCAAAATCTATAGCTTTATCAAGTTGGTGACCAGAGGCTTCAAGTATATCCAGATCGCGAGGGCCGAAAAAACAGAGGTAATCGGCACTGACCGATTGACCCACCGCCAGAATAGCATAGGGCGTTTCAACACTATTTTCGACCAGATCCGCCTTTTTCTCGATACGAAATTTTTCCCCAGCATCGGCCAAAGCAACCACAGCGGACATAAAGTATTTGAGTTCAAAACTGGTCCAAACCGAACCTTTACCATATACCGGTGCATCCTCGGCAATATCTTCAACCTTGTGGGTGTGGACCTTTTCTCCATCATAGACAGCAGGGCCGACGAAAGAGTAGCGGTTGCCCTCCATTGACTCATCCCACGGCTGAACCAGTGTCAAGCTAGTGGCTCCACGAAGAGATTGGGCACCGAGATTGGTCACTCGCACCTGCAAATCAAAGTCGAAGGAATCACCCCTTAACCGATAAATCTTTTCCACTTTAAGGCCACGGGGAGATATGGCGCTGAATATGATCTCGCGTTCCTCGCCAGCTTCCAAGACAATTTGTTCTTCAGTAACAGAGAGGGCGTAAGACGCGTCTGCTGCTATATCGAAATCCCCGAGACCTAGGGTTCGCAAAGTGGACTGTTGAGAGAATGACGCGTCAACCAGCGAGACCGGTAGGGAATCGGCAGCCGTGGTCTGTGAATATGCGGGTAACTGCAAGGACTTCAAGCGACCGCCGACGGAGCTAAAAACAGCCTCGTAACGCCCAGCCTTAACCACCAATTCCCGTTCCTGTTGCGGCACCGATATAGCTCTATCAGCTAGAGTGGGAGCGACCGCAACTCCGGCACCAGGAGAGACATAAACCTGCTCTGTTGATTGAGATTCAACTACGGCTTGCTGTTCCGGCGGTGCCTCTGGTTTGGGAAATAGGAAATTAACTCCCATCCAAACCGCCAGCATGAGGACAAAGGCAATCAGAATATTCTTGTTTTCCATTTAAAAAATCTCCGTTTGTCAGATAGCGATTGCAGCAAGTCCACTAAACAGGGTCGTAGCCGCCAGGATGAAAGGGATGACAGCGTCCAAGGCGAACGGTCGTCATCAATAGACCCCGCGCCACTCCATATTTGGCTACCGCCTCAAAGGCATAACAGGAACAAGTGGGATAGAACCGACAGGAAGGTGCCTTAAGAGGTGAAATAAAGCGCTGGTAGAAAATCAAAAGAGCGAGTACCGCTTTTTGCAGCATGAATAGGGTCGCCTTGGTTATTTTTCTACCAAAAATCTCAATTCTTCGCAGATCAGAGAATAATTAATATCAGCTGCGCCTATTTTGGCAATAATAGATATATCTACGCCAATCGGCAACCTATTGATATGGTTGCGAAAAAATTCTCTAAGTAGGCGTTTTACTCGATTGCGCTGAACAGCCCCACCAACCTTGCGACTAACGGTCAGTCCAAGACGAGTGAGGCTGTTCGATCGATGCAAAACGACAATGATAAAGTTGGACGAGTGCCAACGCTTTCCCCCTTGGCGAACCCGCTGAAAATCGCTGGATTTCCGCAGATGACACGCTTTAGGAAAAGAATAGAGGCCGCTGCCCATGTCTAGTCTATTTGGTTGGGATCGTTACGACCAACCTATTGCGGCCACGAGCCCGCCGGCGACGAATAACAGAGCGACCATTTTTGCTTTGCATCCGGGCACGAAAACCGTGAGTTCTTTTTCTGCAGATTCTACTAGGCTGATAAGTTCTTTTAGACATTTTTTAACTCCTCTGTAGCTTATTTTTATCCTCAGGAAACGGAAATAAGGAAATTTAACGAATCGCATTATTAACCATGTTCGTTTTTTTTTGTCAAGCAGGAAACATAAACCTCTTATTTTACTTGTTTATGTTGTAACCTATCCCCAGCCAAAAAAATCTTGCAAAAAGGAGGGGCCTTTGATAGCTTTAAACCTCTTCTATTTCCACAGACAATCAGTGGAAATAAGCCATTACAGCCCTAGCTCATCAATTATCCACACCTGTTTATAGAGTTGTGGATTAACTATCACTTCCGCCCTATTATTTTCACCCTTATGCAGTCTGAATCAGCCTATGCACGAACTTTGGGGAAAAACCCTCAACCAGTTAGAGCAAGCCCTCACCCCACAACATTTTGCAACTTGGATAAAACCAATCAAGTTTGCCGGTGTGGAGGAGGATAAGGTCATACTGGAGGTCCCGAACCGTTTTGTTCTTGATTGGTTGAGAGACCACTATACCTGCATTATACAAGAAATAATATCCAAACTTGCAGCGACCTCATATCGCGTTGTTTGGAAGGTTTCCAGCTCTCCGGTCATACAGCCCAGCACACATGCTGCTCCCTCGACCCAGCCTTCCCCACCAACAGCAGCTCCTGTAAAACCACCGGTTCGCGCCACCAACAACGGATTCAACCTTAATTCTAAATATACCTTTGAAGAATTTGTTCCTGGCTCATCTAATCAATTTGCCTGTGCCGCCGCCATGGCTGTAGCTAACAATCCCGCCACTACCTACAATCCACTCTTTATTTACGGTGGAGTAGGTCTAGGCAAGACACATCTGGTTACAGCAATTGGCAATGCTATTTTAAAAAACAATCCCGAGATGAAGGTATGTTATTACACCTCGGAGAAGTTCATGAACGAATTAATCAATTCATTGCGCTACGCCAAGATGGATGAATTTCGTAATAAATTCAGATCTATGGACGTTTTACTTATTGATGACGTGCAATTCATAGCTGGCAAAGAAAGAACACAGGAAGAATTTTTTCACACCTTCAACGCCCTATATGATTCCCATAAACAAATAGTGGTCACCTCTGATAAGTTTCCAAAAGAGATTCCCGGCCTTGAAGAACGTTTACGCTCTCGTTTTGAGTGGGGCCTGATCGCAGATATTCAAGCACCAGATATGGAAACAAAGCACGCTATTTTAAAGATGAAGGCTGAAGCCAACGGCATCGGCCTTCCCGAAGATGTGGCTTATTTTTTGGCAAATTCGATCAGCAGCAACGTTCGAGAACTGGAGGGTTATCTGGTAAGAATAGGTGCCTATTCCAGCCTGACGGCCACTCCAGTGACCCTTGAAATGGCCCAGGAAGTGTTGAAAGATATACTCGTCGAAAAAAAACGAGAACTCAGCGTCGAAGAAATTCAGAAACGAGTTGCGCATCATTATGGTATCAAAGTAGCTGAAATTAAATCTTCTAAAAGAATGAAAGCTCTGGTTTTGCCCCGGCAAATAGCCATGTATCTATCCCGCCAATTGACATCCTTCTCCTATCCGGAGATAGGTGACCGTTTTGGCGGTAAGGACCACTCCACTATTATTCATGCGATTAAAAAAATCGAAAGAAACATGGAAGAAGATTTTCAACTTAGAACTGTCATCAATTCCCTTAAAAAAGAATTGACCACCTAAGCGGCAATAAAAGTTGTGGATGAAAATGTTAACAACTGAGTTAAATTTGACATTCCAGGACTTATCCACAAAAACTGCTACTTTAAACACACCCAAAAGCGATTTTTGAACACAATCTATTGTGTTGTTTTTTAAAGGTTTTTATAGGATACCAACTAATCAACAGGCATCTACTACTATCTACTATTTTTAAAAGAAAAGACTATAATAAACAGTAGGCTGTTAACAGGAGGCTTCATGCGCTTCGCCATTGAAAAAGAAATTTTCATCAAGGGGCTATCCCGAATTCAAGGGATAGTAGAAAAAAAGAATACAATCCCAATTCTGGCTAATGTTCTGATTGAAGCAGTTGACGGTGAGATTCAACTAACAGCCACCGATTTGGAAGTCGGCATGAAGGCCAGTTATCCGGCCACCGTTAGTTCCCCGGGGAAAATAACCGTTTCCGCTAAAAAATTATATGAAATCATTAAGGAACTTCCTGAGCAGGAAATAGATTTCAATGCCAAGGAAAATTGTTGGATTGAAATTCGTTGTGGCAAGGCCTACTTCAACATTGTTGGCCTATCAGCAGAAGAATTTCCTTATTTCCCCCATTTTCAAAAAGAACAGTTTGTCACCGTCGACGGCTCTCTTTTAAAGGAAATGATCGACAAGACCTTTTTCTCGATTTCTACCGACGAGAGTAAATACAATCTCAACGGAATCTACTTTCGCCCTGTGGAAATCGACGGTCAATCCTTGCTACGCCTAGTGGCAACAGACGGCCATCGACTATCGCTAATTCAAAAACCTTTAGATGTAAGCCATATCGAGCAATTAGCCAAAGGGGTCATCTTTCCCCGTAAAGGTATTTTTGAACTGAAAAAAATGGCAGAAGAAAATGACGGTGAATTACTAATCGGATTTTTCGATAACAATGCTGTCATTCAGAAAAATCAAACCGTTGTCATTATGCGCCTGGTAGACGGAGAATTCCCCGATTACAATCGAGTTATTCCAAAAAACAACGATCTAACAGCTATTATCCCTCGTGATTCCTTTCTCCATGCTTTACGTCGCATGTCGATTTTATCCAGCGAAAAATCGAAAGGGGTCAAAATCGAAATCAAAGAGAATTTTCTTGAAATGTCCTCGTCCAATCCCGAGTTTGGCGATGCTCGCGAGGACATCGAAATCGAGTATCAGGGAGAAGAAATCAGCGTCGGTTTCAACGCCCGTTATCTGATCGACATTCTTAATTCCCAAAATGATGAAAAAATACGATTGTCTTTACGCGACAAACTCTCTCCCGGATTAATAACCCCCTGTGAGAATCAGGAATACCTCGCGGTTATCATGCCCATGAGGCTCTAAATGTCGAAGGAGCAGGAAATTTATTCCTGTAAATATCTGTTTCATGTATCTTCGTCGTCTAGTCCTGCATAATTTTCGGAATATGGAAAATGCCGAGGTGCTTCCAGATAAACGGTTTAATGTTTTATGGGGCGCCAATGCTCAGGGGAAAACCAATATTCTGGAGGGAATATATCTTCTCGGTCATCTGAAAAGCTTTCGCGGTGCGCCCGGCAGTGAATTGATCCGGCGACAAACGACGGCGGGACGTCTGCTTGGCGAGGTGATGTGCGGCGGAGTCTTGACCACCATTGAAATAACCTTTAAAGGACAACAGAAAAG
>MAXT01000037.1 GCA_001751225.1 Desulfuromonadales bacterium C00003107
TTTCCCAACTGCGTACTGTGTCTGGCCTGCATCGAGCACTGCCCCGAAGACGACGCTCTACGGGCTACCTGGGCCGGAAAAACCTTTTTCCGTTCGACCCGCAAGGGTTTTTCTCGGCGCCGTCGGATCGGTGTCGATAATCATAAGAAGCATGGTTGATGGCGTCGCAAAAAGTCCGCCCTTGTATGTTAGTTCCAAAGCAAATCAGAGTAAGGATTTTTCATTCATGTCGATGTAGGATGTCGACAAAAAGTTGCCGGGGAAGCCGTTCCGCCCTGAAGCCTTGAGCTTGATCGTAGATTGGCTCCCCGCCCTCTTCGCCCATTCCGTGGAGTATCCGAGGCCTTGAGCTATGCTCCTGAGCCTGAATATGCAAGGAAGGTAGGCGATGGCCAGGGTCGGGGAACCGGTAACATGATAACTGAAATCCTCTTTCGGACAAAGGAACTAACAGATGTGCAACGTGGGTATTGATGTCGGCAGCAAAGAGCTTGTGATGGTTATTCGCCACAAGGGAAAAAACCATAAGGCCCGTAGCTTCAACAATACACCTGAAGGTCATGCTCAAATCGTAAAGACGCTGTCCTCAAAAAAGGGGGAGGTCAGAGTCTGCCTGGAAGCGACCGGGATATATCATTTCGATTTGGCGGTGGCTTTGAGCCGCTCCAATACCCTGAAGGTGATGATAGTCAATCCGAAGGCGGCAAGGCACTTTGCCGTGGCGCTCATGACCCGCTCCAAAACAGATCAGGTTGACGCCAATGTATTAGCCCAGTATGCCGAGATCATGCCCTTTGAGGCTTGGCAGGTGCCTAGTGACAAAGTTCTTGAATTACGAGCGTTTTCAAGAAGGATTGCGGCCCTTACCAAGCTCAAGGTCCAGACGAAAAACCAACTTCACGCGCTGCAGTCAAGCGTATCTGTTCCTGAGATCATTTTGGAGGAGACACAAGCCTCCATTGAGTTTTTTGAGATGCAGATTCAACGACTCAAAGAGCATGCACTTACGCTCATCGGTTCCGAAGAAACACTGCAACGTACTCTGGAGATCATCACATCAATTAAAGGGATCGCTGAGTCTAGCGCGATACAATTACTTGGTGAGTTGCTCATACTTCCCAAGGACATGAACAATCGTCAGTGGGTTGCGTTTGCTGGGCTTGACCCTCGTCACTACCAGTCAGGAACAAGTGTCTCTAAAAAGCCAAGAATAAGCAAAGCCGGCAATTCTTACTTGCGGCAGGCTCTCTATATGCCAGCCCTCTGTGCATCCCGCAGGGATCCGTATGTAAGTGCCTACTACCAGCATCTTATCGAAAATCAGGGGCTCAAAAAAATGCAGGCAGTCTGTGCCGTCATGCGCAAACTGCTACATGCGATCCATGCCATGCTGAAAAACGAGACCCATTTTGACAGCACACGTTTTTTCAATATGGCCGCCTGATAAAGAGCCATATTTCTCAAAAATGGTTTGCCGTGGAACAGAGTATCTACAGCGTTACGGCGTTTTTTCAGGACCTCGACATACTAGATGTATGCCTTCGCCCCTGAAAAAACACCAGGCCTTGTAGGACGAAATTTTTGCTTAGCCATCCTATGAGTTTTTGCGAGTGCATCAAGGTTGAGCCTGTGGCAATGATTGGTATAGTTCCTGGGGTGGCTCAAACCGCCCCGCAAAGGGACGACCATTATCTGGGTGGAAGGACGCTTATGTTGATTCGATTGATATTGCGCTATTTGCTCGAGCTGATGCAGAGCAATCCGATCTTTGTCTTCTTCTTGGTGCTTGGCCTCGGATACTTGGTGGGCAAGATTAAAATCAAGGGTTTTGAATTCGGTCCGGTGGCCGGGGTGTTGTTTGTCGGACTGATCTTCGGTCATTTTCAGCTCGGCGGTGATCCTCCGGTGCAAAGCATCGGTTTCATCCTCTTCATCTTCTCCGTTGGTTTTCAGGCCGGGCCAAGGTTTTTTTCGGTGATTCGTCAGGACGGTCTGCGCTATCTGCTGCTGGCCCTGGTGGTGTCTGGTAGTGGTTTCGTGGTGGCGACCAGCATGTCGGTTTGGTTGGGGCTGAAGCCAGGTGCGGCGGCCGGGGTGCTGGCTGGCGGCCTGACCAGTTCTCCTACCCTGGCCGCGGCCCAGGAGGCGATTCGCTCCGGCAGCGTGCTGCCGCCCCCCGGGGTGACCGCCGACCAGATGCTGACCAATATTTCCACCGGCTACGCCATCACGTACATCTTCGGTCTTGTGGGGCTGATCGTGCTGATTCGCCTGATCCCGAAGCTGACGGGCGTCGATCTGGCGGTAGAGGCGTCTCAGATGGAACTGGAAGAACAGAGTGTGGCGGGGGAGGGGCCGGACCTCGGTGTGCAGCAGATCGTGCTCCGGGCCTACCGGGTGACCAGGTCTGATCTTGTCGGGCGGCCATTCAGAGAGCTCGCTCCTGAGGAGCCGGGCCTGGTGGCGGTGCACAAGATCAAGCGCGGTGAGGAGGTGGTCGCCATCGGCCCCGAGACGGTGCTGCAGCTGGGGGATCGGATCTCGCTACTCGGCTTCCTGGATCGCTTGCGGCTGGGGCCGGAGCACTTGGGGCCGGAAATCACCGACCGCGAGCTGCTCGATGTGGCCACCGAGTCCTGTCAGGTGGTGGTGACTAGTAAAAAGGCAGTAGGTCAGTTGGTATCTGCAGCCCGGGTGGTGCGGGAGTTTGGCTGTATCCTTAGTGGCGTGAACCGCAGCGGGATGGCGGTGCCGATGACGCCTCAGGTGCAGCTGCAGCGCGGCGATGTGCTGGATGTCACCGGACCCCACGGTCATCTTGACCGATTGCGGCAGACTTTTGGCCATGTGGAGCGGCAGTTGGAGGAGACCGATCTGCTGACCTTCGCCCTCGGCATCGCCTCCGGCATCGTCGTCGGTAGCCTGTCGGTGCGCATCGGCGGGGTGTCGGTGGGTCTCGGCTCGGCTGGCGGCTTGCTGGCGGCGGGCCTGACCATCGGTTTTCTGCGTTCCATCTACCCCTGTTTCGGCCGCATTCCGAGTGCCGCCCGCTACATATTTATGGAACTGGGGCTGCTCTTTTTCATGATCGGGGTTGGCC
>MAXT01000038.1 GCA_001751225.1 Desulfuromonadales bacterium C00003107
CTGCACGGGGGCGGGAATGCCTGTGTGGCTGACTCCTGCCGATCAGCAGTTGTTTGTGCAGGGCATGGACGAATTCGCTGTCAAAGGGGAACTGCCTGACGACTTCGCTGTGCTGCAGCAGCGCTACCCCGACAGCCCCTGGGCGGCAAAGGCCCAAGCCATTCAGGCGCTGTTGGAAACCATCCAAAAACAGCAGAAAATCATCAAGGGCCTGAAAGGAAGCCAGACAGCCAGCAGCAAGCAGAATCAAATACTTCTGCAACAGATCGAGACGCTGGAAACTGATCTCGAGACGCTGGAGGTCGAGCGCACCAAACTTAGGCAGCTGCTGATCGATCTGGAGCAGCGCGGCCGGTAATCATTTGAAACAACCTTTGCCAGTCCTGGCGACACACGATCTACCCATCCCTTTCAGCTATCCATCTGTCCTTCAGTGTTCTCCTTAAGAGCCTTTTGCTGCTTCAGTCCTTTGCCGAATATCCTGTAACTGCGGTTGGTTTACAGGTGAAACGAAAGCCATTCGCGCCATTTTTCATCCTCATGCAGGGCCAACCCTGGGATCATTGACAAGCATAAATTAAAATGATATAAGGCTCTCTGCAGCATTTGACGCTACCTTGGTTGCCCTGAATGCGGGGGATGCATGGCTCCTCAACCGAAGCTCCTTGATCAGCTCAGTGCGGCCCTGCGGGTGCGCCGTTACAGCCGCCGCACCGAAGCCACTTATTGTCAATGGGTGAAGCGGTACATCTTCTTTCATCAGGTCCGTCATCCGGCGGAAATGGCCGAACCCGAAATAAACGCCTTTTTGACCCACCTGGCCGTTTAGCAGAAAGTCTGCGCCTCTACCCAGAACCAAGCACTCTCGGCGTTATTGTTCCTCTACCGGCATGTTATCGGCCGAGAGGTCGGCGACCTGGGTGATGTTATCCGTGCCCGAAAGCCGCGGCGATTGCCGGTGGTCATGACCCGCGAGGAAGTCAAGGCGGTGCTGGCCAATCTTGCAGGTGACCGATGGCTGGCAGCCTCTCTGATGTACGGCGCGGGGCTGCGGTTGATGGAATGCCTGCGCTTGCGGGTTCAGGATATTGACTTCACACGCAACGAGCTTCTGGTTCGTAGCGGCAAGGGAGACAAAGATCGGATCACCATGCTTCCTGAAACGCTCAAAGTCCCGCTTGAGGAACGCCTTGAAGTTGTCAAGGCAGTCCATGCCCGTGACCTCGGTGATGGTTGGGGGCGGGTCGAGATGCCAGGTGCATTAGACAGAAAATATCCCGAAGGGCCTGAGGGGGACAGGCACTTTTAATGAATAATGGAGTGTTTTAGGGAGAGGGACAGGCAACTTTTTAGACTGCAAAAAGTAGCCAGTCCCTGAGGAGCAGCTTCGCCGGCTTTGAGATGGAAATCCTCGGCAATATCCCGGTCACGTTGAAAGCCAACGAAAAAGTTATCGTCCCCTACCGGATCAAGCGGGTCGCGGAGTAATGAAAGTGATGATTATGAGTTATGTGATGAAGCGATTTGGATGGACTGTTATCGGCCTGTGCCTGCTGGCGTTGAGCTTGACGGTTACGGACGGTCAGGCCGGCTGCCTCAAAACTAAGCGGGTCAGTGCCAATTTCAAGCAGACGATCTGCCCCGGCACAGAGAACGAGCGAACCGTAACCAAGACGGCCAGCCACACAGTGGTTTATACGACGCCGGGCTGCGAGGAAAGCAGTAGCGGTGCGCCCACTGGCGGCACCACCTCCGGCGGCACGGGTGGCGGCGGCGGAGGCGTGTGGGGGCAAGGCGGCGGCGGTGGCGGTATCGGCGGCAGATCCTCCACTCTGATCTCACCTGAGACATGTTTTTCTCCAGCCGGCGGTGCGGGCACGGCCGGGGGGGATAACGGAAACCCGGGATTGCCGCCGGGCCTGCAAGTCAACAGCATGGGGTCAAAAACCAAAGATACTGGCTGCGGCGGCGATGCCGGTTCGACCTGTGTAAAGTGCGAGCCGGTGACCCAGAGCCCGGGCAGCCTGACCATCCTGACCAACGGCACCTACAGTTTCGACGCCATCGACTTCAACATCCCCGCCCGGGGCATGGATGTGCTGCTACGGCGGGCCTATCGCTCCAACCGGATCATGGCCGACGTCGCCGGGACGGTGTTCGCTGAACCTGCCGTCGCTCCCTTCGGCTACGGCTGGTCGACCCCCTTCACCGTCAGGATCGCAGACGGCAATACCTTCGTCGATGCCGACGGGCGCTATTTCACCTTCCAAAAGGACGACACCGGCAACTTCCTCACCGACGCCGCCAGCGGCCTGACACTGAAAAAAACCGCAACAGGGTTCGAACTGAAAAAACTCGACACCTTCACCCGCACCTTCGACGCCGAAGGAAAGCTGCTCACCAAGTCGGATAATTACGGCAACAGCTGGACCATGCAGTACGACGGCGAAGGTCGGTTGGTCGGGGTGACAGACGCCGTCGGCCGTCAGGCCCTGACCTTCACCTGGAACGCCTCGGAACGCATCGAGTCGGCCACCGACCTGGCGGGCCGCACCGTCACTTACGGCTACGACCCCTTCGGCAACCTGGTGTCGGTCACCGATCCGGCCGGTTTCGAATCGAACTACGCCTACAACACCTTCCATGGCATCACCAGCAAGGCCAATCCCCTGGGTGAAACCTACACCATCGAATACCGCTACGCGGACCGGGGCATCGTCGGCAAGGTCACCGACCCCATCGGCACCGCACTGGTCCGCCAGGGTAAACCGGCCGGCGATCATCAGGTCGTCTATCAGTACGATTTCGCCAACAAGGTCTTCTACGTCACCGAAAAGGGCGGCCGCCAGATCAAGAGGGTGGTCAACGCCGACGGCTTGCCGACCGCCGAGGTCGAGGTCGCCACCGGCACCGTTCTCAAAAAGATCGAGTACCTGGACAACCGCATCGAAAAGACCACCGACGAAGCCGGCAACGTCACCCTCAAGCAAAAGGACGAATGGGGCAACCTGCTGCGCAAGGTCGACGGCGAGGGCAACGAGTGGCGCTACACCTACACCACCGGCAACCGCATGGCCAGCAGCACCGATCCCCTCGGCATCGTCACCCGTTACGCTTATGACGGCAAGGGGAAGGTGGTGCGGGCAACCTGGGCCGCCGGTACTTCCGATGAGGTGGTGACCAGTGTTGCGTATGACGAATACGGGCAGCTTGTTACCCGGACCGTGGCCGGGGCGACCACCCGTTATAAATACGACGAGGCCGGCCGCATGGTGGCGGTGATCGATCCCTTGGGCCACACTTCGCGTATGGAGTATGACGAGGTGGGGAACCTGGTGGCTGCTGTCGACGCCAACGGCAATCGGACGATTTTGACCTACGATGCGCGGGGGAAGTTGCTTACGGTCAAGGACCCCTTGGGCAACGTCAGCTCGCTTGACTACGACGCCGCCGGTCGCCTGAGTCAAACCACCGATGCCTTGGGGCGCACCACCAAAATTGAAACAGATTTCCAGGGGCGACCCACCGCTGTGGTCGACGCTTTGAATCACCGCCGGGAGTTGGTCTACGACCCCGCCGGCAACTTGATCGAGATCAGTGACGGCGATGCCGTTTCCCGCATCGAGTACGATGAGCGCGGGCGTCTCGTGGCCGTTACCGACCCGGAGGAGAACACCATTCGCTACGAGTATGCTGAAGGAGGCTGCTCTTCCTGCGGTGGCGACACCTCCCAGCCGAAACGGGTTGTCGATCCCTTCGGCAACGCCGTCGAGAACCTTTTTGACAAAAACGGTCGCATCGTTGGCATCCAGGACCCGCTTTCCAACCTCACCAGTCTCGCCCACGATCCCCGCGGGCAGGTCGCCAGACGCACCGACGGCAACGGCAACATCACCACTTACGTCTATGACGCCCTCGGCCGGTCGACGCGCCAGACCGATGCCGAAGGCGGGGTGACGGCCTTTTCCTACGATCAGCGTGGCAATCTGATCTCCCTTACCGATCCCGAGGGCAACACCACAACATTCGAATACGACCTGGCCGGGCGCAAGACCAAAGAGATCCGCCCCATGGGCACGGAAACTGTCTATACTTACTATGACAACGGCCTGCCCAAGACGGTCAAGGACGCCAAGCAGCAGCTCACGCGCTATACGTATGATGCGGCCAACCGCCTCACTGAAGTCACCTACGCCGACGACAGCCAGGACACCTTCGGCTACGATGCCGTCGGCAACCTGATCAGCTATGCCAATCCGGCTGTCTCGGGTAGCCTTGCCTACGATGCTCTCAACCGCAAGCTCAGCGAGACGGTCGACTACGGCTCCTTCCAGAGGACCTACAGCTATAGCTACGACGCCCGGGGCAACAAGGCGACCTACACCAGCCCCGAAGGCCTGGAGCACGCATACATCTACCGCAAGAACGACCAGCTTGCGTCTATTACCGTCGATGGCAAGACCTTCACCTTCGACTACGACAAGCACCGCCTGAGTAAGTTGACCTTTCCCAACGGGGTGGTCAGCGACTACGCATTCAACCCGAATTCCTGGCTGACCGGCATCACCACTACCGGGTCGGGCGGCACAACCATTCTGAGCAGGGGTTATACCCATGACTCGGTGGGGAACATCAAGACCAAGAACACCGAGCACGGCCCGTACAAATACGGTTATGACAAGACCTACCAACTCACCAGCGCCGACAACCCAACTCTGGCGGACGAGGGCTATAGCTACGACCAGGTCGGCAACCGGTTGACCAGCCTTCGCACGGCTGGACTCTGGAGTCACAATGCCAATAACGAGCTGATTTCGGATACGGCAGCGTTCTACGAATACGACGCTAACGGCAATACCACCAAGAAGACCGAAGGCGGGCAGATTACCCGCTACGAGTACAATGCTCGTAACCGGCTCAGCAAGGTGTACCTGCCGGATGGTCGGGTGGCCATCTATACATACGATCCTTTTGGTCGGCGCATCAGCAAGGTGGTTGCCAACACCGTTACCTATTTTGCCTATGCCGATGAAGGTCTGATTGGTGAATACGCAGAGGAGGGCGCGCTTCTAAAAGCCTATGGGTGGAGGTCGGGAGGTTTGTGGGGTACTGATCCGCTTTACCAGATTGACGGTGGGCAAATGTACCTCTACCACAACGATCATCTGGCTACGCCGCAGAGGTTGACGGATGAGGCCGGGATGGTGGTCTGGGGTGCTGGGTATCGGGCGTTTGGTTTGGCGGTGGTTGATCCGACATTGACTGTGGAGAACAATCTGCGGTTTCCGGGGCAGTATTGGGATTCGGAGACGGGGCTGCACTTTAATTGTCACCGATACTATGTTCTTGAAATTGGGAGATATTTGAGAGCTGATCCAATTGGGTTGGCTGGGGGGATTAACCCCTTTGTCTATTCTGAGAACAATCCTGTCAATTTAATTGATCCACTTGGACTCGATGCCATTTATATTAACTATGATCATTATCCTGTGAAAACACCAATTGGAAAACTACCTCTTGGTCATGGTGGAGTTGTAGCTGTTGATCCAAAGACCGGGACAACAAAATATTATGAATTCGGCCGCTATTACGGTAATAAAAAAGGTGTTGTTCGTGGGGCACCAGACCTTAAAATACCAAATGTAACAATTGGAAAAAATGGCCTTCCAACACAAAAATCATTAAATAGGTTATATGATTTTCTTTCAAAACAATTTGGAAAGAACAGTGAAGTTTCAGCTACATACTATGCAGATAGCGATTTCCAAGGAACTATTGATTACGTAAAGGAATTTAGCAAAAATCATCCTGATTATCATTTAAGAAATAATAATTGCAAAACATTTGGACAGGCTGCTGCAACAGCTTGTAAAGAGGAGGATACATGTCAATAAATCAAATAGTTCCTTGGGGTATCGTAATAATTCTAATTTTGATCTGTTCATGGTTAGTTTTTCATATATTCGATCAGTCTGTAACTTTAGATCATCAAACACAACATCTTGAAACTATAATCAAACAAAGAAACCTTCTGGTAAAAATAATTAATTCTGAAGATAAAATTAGTGAGAAAACCGTGATGGATATTTTATCAAAGTTATCAAAAGAATCGGTTTTTGAAAAAGCAGAAGCACACGTAGTGGCAGATCAAGTATCTTTCTTTTTTACGAATGGCAATCTTAATCGTATTGACATTGGTCAACCTGATTAGGTCCAATAGGGGTCAGGGCGAAAGCGCAAATTGGGGCGGGGCTGGGGTCGGACCAAGCTAACCGTCTGAATTATAAGAGAGAGTTGGCTAATTGGGCTCCATTTATGGCCTTAGAACCGCGTTTTTGCCGGCAAAAAGAGGCGCCTAAGAATGGCGAGAGCAAACCGACATCATATTCCTGGGCAGGTATGGCATATTACTCACCGTTGCCACAAAAAGGAATTTCTCCTGAAATTCGCCATGGACAGAAGGCGCTGGCAATCTTGGCTATTTGAGGCCAGGAAACGTTTTGGTCTGAGAATACTCAACTAGTGTCCATCCGGAAACTCCGGATGGACACGGTGTAGTTTTCATATGGGAAACGAGCAATTTTGCCCAAGGTCAAGAAAATCAAGCGGTTGCGCGGAGGCGTAGTTGTTTACGCCGCACAAGCAAACGTGCAGATTGACGCAGAGATTGGGGAAAAGGGCCGTTTCCGGATGGAAACCAACTATGTTGTCACCTCCAATCATATCCACCTTCTGGTCATCGATGATGGTCCGAAGGTCATCCCAAGCAGCCTTCAGCTGATCGCCGGCAGAACTGCCCAGGAATTCAATCAACGCAAAAAGCGAAAGGGCGCGTTCTGGGAGGACCGCTATCACGCTACTGCTGTAGAGCGAAATGAACACCTGATCCGGTGCCTTGTCTATATCGATCTCAACATGGTCCGCGCTGGTGTGGTGACCCATCCCTCGGAATGGGAAATGTGTGGCTATAATGAAATCCAGAATCCTCCCAAACGGTATGGTGTGATTGACGTGCCTGGCTTACGGGACCTTTGTGGCTTTTCAGACCCCGGGGAGTTTGCCAAGCAGCACCGGCAGTGGGTTCAAACGGCCATCAGCGATGGCAAACATCAACGGGAAAGTTGCTGGACACAGAGCATTGCTGTTGGTGGTGTCGGTTTTATTGAAGAGATAAAGGCCAGGCTTGGCATTAAGGGAATGGGGAGAAGAATCGAAGAGCAAGAATCTGACCGATGTGTGTTGAGAGAAGAATCTGAACCTTACAGTGCCGCTTTTGACCCCAAAAAGGAGCGTTTAAGCTCGGACAATAGCTATTTTCTGGATGTTTTATTCACGGATTCAATAGGTTAGCTTGGTCCGACCCCAGGACACCCAAGCCGGCAGAACTGCCCAGGAATTCAATCAACGCAAAAAGCGAAAGGGCGCGTTCT
>MAXT01000039.1 GCA_001751225.1 Desulfuromonadales bacterium C00003107
GCGTTAAGGTTGCCAAACATGGCAATCGCAGCATCTCTTCCGCTTGCGGCAGCGCCGATGTCTTGGAGAGTCTCGGGGTCAAACTTGATGTTAGCGTGGCTCAGGTTGAGGCCTGTATCAATACCTTAGGGCTCGGATTTTTATTTGCGCCGGCCTTGCACGGTGCCATGCGCCATGCCATCGGGCCCCGCAGGGAAATCGGGGCCAGGACCATTTTTAATATTCTCGGGCCGCTGACCAACCCGGCCGCTGCCGACCGCCAAGTGCTTGGAGTCTATCGTGAGGGGCTGACCGAGCCGTTGGCCAAGGTCTTGAGTCGGCTTGGTTGCCGCCGGGGGTTTGTGGTTCACGGTCTGGACGGTATGGACGAAGTGACCTTGACCGGCCCGACCCGGGTGGCTGAAATCAACAGGGATTCTGTACGTCTTTATACCGTCGAACCGGAGGATTATGCCCTGACACGTTGCAAACTGAGCGCTCTGCAGGGCGGCGACGCGGTGCACAACGCCGAGCTGGTTTTGGCGGTACTGCAAGGTGAGCAGGGGCCCCGCAGGGATGTGGTGCTGTTAAACAGCGCTTTTGCTCTGCTGGCGGCAGACAAGGTGGAGGATGTTCGGGGCGGTATCGAGCTGGCTGCTGAGGCTATTGATAGCGGACAGGCATTGCTCAAGCTCAACGATCTTATCAGGATGACCAACCAGTGATACTCGATGAAATTCTTCAGCACAAGCTCGTAGAGGTTCAGGCCCAGCGCCGGACCGTGCCATTGGTCTTGCTGCAGGAGCGCATTGACCTGCGGCCAACGCCCCGCGGTTTTGGCGCCGCTTTGCGGCGACAGGCGGCTGTCGGTACGGCGATTATTGCCGAGGTCAAAAAAGGCTCACCTTCCAAAGGTGTCATTCGTGCCGATTTCGATCCCTGCGATATTGCCCGGCGTTATCAGGCCGGCGGTGCTACCTGCCTGTCCATACTGACCGACCAACGGTTTTTCATGGGTTCACTGGCCTACCTGGAAGCGATCGCAGAAATTGTCTCCTTGCCACTGTTGCGCAAGGACTTCGTTATCGATGCTTATCAGATTTATGAAGCCCGTGCCGCCGGTGCCGATGCGGTGCTGTTGATCGCTGCTGCCCTGGCGCAAGATGTTCTGAGCGATCTGGTCTCGTTGGCGGCGGACCTGGATCTGAATGTTTTGCTTGAGGTGCACAATGAGGATGAATTGCAGCGGGCATTGGAATTGCCCGTGGAGCTGATTGGCATTAATAATCGGGACCTTAAGACCTTTCACACCGATCTGGCAGTCACCGAGCGCTTGTTGCCGCTGATTCCTGCGGATCGTTTGGTAGTGGCCGAAAGTGGTTTGCGCTGTCGGGCTGATATCCGTCGCTTGCAACAGGCGGGAGCTGGAGCTTTTCTGGTCGGCGAAAGCCTGATGCGAGAACCGAATTTCGAGCAAAAGCTGCAGGAGCTGCTGCACGACTAATTTTGATTTTTTCGCTTTGTTATTCTCTGTCCCATTTTCTAAGGCTCTACAGGAGAATTGAATGCAGACCAAGATTTTGTTGCAGGACCATCAGATTCCTAAGCATTGGTACAATGTGGCCGCTGACCTGAATAGCTCTCCGGCGCCGATTCTGCACCCTGGTACTTTGGCCCCCGTCGGCCCTGAAGATCTTGCCTCAATCTTTCCCATGTCCTTGATTGAGCAGGAGGTCAGCCGCGAACGCTGGATTGAGATACCCGAAGAAGTGCAGAAAATTTATCAGCTTTGGCGTCCTTCTCCTATGTTTCGTGCCCATCGTCTCGAAGCGGCGTTGAAAACACCGGCACACATCTACTATAAATATGAGGGGGTTTCACCCGCCGGCTCGCATAAGCCCAATAGCGCTATCCCTCAGGCTTATTACAATAAGATGGCGGGAATCAAGCGTTTGGCCACTGAAACCGGGGCCGGGCAGTGGGGCTGTTCGCTGGCCTTAGCTAATTCCTATTTTGGCCTGGAAACAACTGTCTATATGGTGCGGGTCAGTTACGGCCAGAAGCCTTATCGCAAGAACCTGATGGAACTGTGGGGTGCTGAGGTTATCCCCTCACCGAGCAACCGTACCGAGGCTGGTCGGCAGATGCTGACCGAAGATCCTGATACCACCGGCTCTCTCGGGATGGCCATCAGTGAAGCGGTAGAGGATGCTGCCAGCCATAGCGATACTAACTATGCTCTTGGCAGCGTTTTGAATCACGTTTGCCTGCATCAGACAGTCATCGGTTTGGAAGCCATTGAACAGTTGAAACTGGTCGATGATTATCCCGATGTAGTCATTGGCTGCTGCGGCGGCGGCAGTAACCTTGCGGGGCTGGCCTTTCCCTTTGTGCGGGACAAAATCAATGGCAAGCAGATTCGCCTGCTGGCGGTGGAGCCGAACTCCTGTCCGACCTTGACCAAAGGAAGTTATGCCTATGATTTTGGTGATACGGCCAAATTGACCCCTATTACCAAGATGTATACCTTGGGTCATGACTTTGTACCGCCTGGTATTCATGCTGGCGGTCTGCGTTACCATGGCGCCAGTGCTCTGGTCAGCCAATTGCACCACGAAGGCATCATCGAGGCGGCGGCGTTGCCACAGACCGCTTGTTTTGAAGGAGCGGTGCTGTTTGCCCGTACTGAAGGGATCGTGCCTGCACCCGAGTCATCCCACGCCATTCGAGCAGCCATTGACGAGGCGGTCAAGGCGCGGGAAGAGGGGCAGCAGCGCACCATCCTATTCAATCTGTCCGGTCATGGCCATTTTGATATGTCCTCATATGAAGCCTATCTGGGGGGGCAGTTAGAGGATTACGCCTATCCGGAAAAGAATATTGCCGCTTCCTTGGCTAAATTGCCTCAGGTGAAGTGATGGTCGGCGCGGAAGGCATGGCGCAAAGAGTAATCCCCCGGGTGAAGATTTGCGGAATCACCTCGGTCGAGGATGGTTTACATGCTGCCCGTTGTGGGGCTGATGCCCTAGGGTTGGTCTTTTATGCCAAAAGCCCCCGCTGTGTTACTGCTGAGCAGGCTCGCCGAATTGTTGCTGCTTTGCCGCCCCTGGTGACCACTGTTGGCCTGTTTGTCAATCAACCGGCCCAGGAAATTACAGATATCGCACGTTTCTGTGGTCTCGATGTGTTGCAGTTGCATGGCGATGAAACCCCCGAACAGTGTCAATTGCCGCCCTGGCGAGTGATCAAGGCCTTGCGTGTTCGTGATGAGCAGAGTTTGGCCGACTTTGCAGCTTACCGGGTCAATGGCATGTTGCTCGATGCCTGGCAAGCCGATAGCTACGGTGGTACCGGTCATAGCTTTAATTGGAAGTTGGCCGTGCAAGCGGCCCAGCAACGGCAAATTATTTTGGCCGGTGGACTTACTCCGGCCAATGTGGCGGAAGCGGTAAAAACGGTACGACCCTATGCTGTCGACGTCTCCAGCGGCGTGGAAAGTGCCCCTGGTTGCAAGGACCCCGATCTGGTGGCGGCATTTATTCGCAACGCCAAACATTTTACGGAGTAGTTCATGTATTCATATCCGGATTCAAACGGGCATTTCGGCCCCTTCGGCGGTCGCTATGTGGCTGAAACTCTGATGCCGTCTCTCGAAGAACTGGAGCAGGCCTATCGGGAAGCCCAGAACGATCCGACGTTTCAGCAGGAATTCGAATATTATTTGCAGCAGTATGTCGGTCGCCCCAGCCCACTCTACTTTGCGCGACGTTTAAGCGACCATCTTGGCGGTGCCAGGATCTACCTGAAACGGGAAGACCTTAACCATACGGGGGCCCACAAGGTCAATAATACGGTCGGCCAGGCCTTGCTGGCGCGGCGCATGGGCAAAAAAAAGGTGATTGCCGAAACCGGCGCAGGACAGCACGGGGTGGCGACGGCCACTGTGGCAGCCCTGTTTGGCATGGAGTGCGAGGTCTTCATGGGCACCGAAGATATGCGTCGCCAGAGCCTCAATGTGTTCCGCATGAAGTTGCTCGGCGCCAAGGTGACGGGAGTAACCAGCGGCACGGCGACCCTCAAAGATGCCATGAATGAGGCCATCCGCCACTGGGTTACTCGAGTAAGGGACACCTTTTACATTATCGGCACTGTGGCCGGGCCGCACCCCTATCCGGCCATGGTGCGGGATTTTCAGTCGGTGATCGGTCGCGAAACGCGCAGCCAGATTCTACAGGCCGAAGGACGACTGCCCGATTACGCTGTGGCTTGTATCGGCGGCGGTTCCAATGCCATTGGTCTGTTTCATCCCTTTTTAGGGGATGAAAGCGTCCGACTGCTCGGTGTCGAAGCCGCCGGGCTCGGAGTCGACAGCGGCAAGCATGCTGCCAGTATCGGCGCTGGTCGCGTCGGTGTTCTGCATGGGAACAAGACCTACCTACTGCAGGACGAGCATGGCCAGATTAAACATGCTCATTCTATTTCCGCCGGCCTCGATTATCCCGGGGTCGGTCCGGAACATGCGCATCTCCACGAGATTGGTCGCGCTGAATATCAGGCGATTACCGATGCTGAAGCCCTGGATGCTTTTCAGGTGCTGACCAAGCTCGAAGGGATCATCCCCGCTCTGGAGAGCGCCCACGCCATTGCCCAGGTGATGAAACTGGCTCCGACTTTGCGCCGGGACCAGTTGGTGGTAGTTTGCCTATCCGGGCGTGGCGACAAGGATATTCATACCGTGGCTGAGGCCATGGGTGTGGAATTAAACTGACAGGACCTCATTATGAAATTTACCGAACTGGATTTACCGCAATCGGTGCTTAAGGGCGTCGAGGCGGTGGGATTTACCGAGCTGACCCCGGTTCAGGAAGAGTCCATTCCGCTGGCCCTGGCGGGTAAGGATGTCGCCGGCCAGGCCCAGACGGGTACCGGTAAGACAGCCGCTTTTTTAATTGCTCTCTTTACCCGGCTGTTGCGGAGCGAGAGCGAGACCAGCAACAATCCTCGGGCCCTGATTATCGCTCCAACCCGCGAATTGGTAGTGCAGATCTGGGAGGATGCCAAAGGCCTTGGTGCCTTTTGCCCCTTTAAGCTGCAACCGATCTTCGGTGGCGTCGATTATGACAAACAGCGCCAGGCCCTTCAGGATGGGGTCGATATTATCATTGCCACGCCGGGACGGCTCATCGACTATGCCAAGCAGGGCGTGTTTAACTTTCATCGCATCGAAGCCTTGGTTATCGATGAGGCCGACCGCATGTTCGACATGGGCTTCATTAAAGATCTGCGCTATATCATGCGCAAGTTGCCACCCTTTGAACAGCGTCAGACCATGCTCTTTTCCGCGACGCTCTCCCACAGGGTCATGGAGTTGGCCTACGAATTCATGAATCTGGCAGAAAAGGTCAGCGTTGCGCCTGAACAGGTGACGGCCAAAAGAGTTGAGCAGGTCCTCTACCATGTGGGCCGGCGGGAGAAGTTCGCTCTGCTGCTTGGCTTGATGAAAAAGATGGAAGATCCCTGCCGCATGCTGTTGTTCGTTAATACCAAGCGTGAGGGCGAGCACCTCGCCGAGCGCCTCAAGATCAACGGCTACAAGGCTGAGGTCATCTCCGGCGACATTCCGCAGAAAAAACGGATGCGGATCCTGGACGATTTCAAGGCAAACCGCCTCCACTATCTGGTTGGCACCGATGTTGCCTCCCGGGGTATTCATGTCGATGGCGTGACGCACGTGATTAATTATGACTTGCCCCAAGATGGTGAGGATTACGTCCATCGCATCGGTCGTACTGCCCGGGCTGGGGCCAGCGGCCTGGCCATCAGTTTCGCCGATGAAGACCTGGTCTTTTATCTCAGCGATATCCAAGCCTATATCGGCTTCAGCATTCCCGCAGTCTTCCCCGAGAACGAGGACTTCTGCCATGATTACAAACGCTACGTGCCACGCAAAAAGGCTCCTGTCGATGACCGTCGTCGGCCCACTGATAAGGGGCGCAAACCGCCGCGCAGACGCTCTGCTCCCAGCAAGGGTGGAAGCAAGCCTGGCGGTGGTTCGTCGGCCAAATAATTAGGATTTTGCTGCCAATTATGCCTGAGGTATCCCTTGATAAGCTTAATGACTGCCGCCATTGCTCACGACTGGTGGATCATATGGCCAGTGTTAAGCCGCGTCGTGGTCTGACCGCAAAGGACTATTGGAACGGGCCGGTAGCCGGTTTTGGTGATCCTGCAGCAAGGGTCTTTCTGGTTGGGTTGGCCCCCGGCGCTCATGGGGCCAATCGCACCGGCCGTCCCTTCACCGGAGACGGAGCCGGTGATTTCATGTATCCGTTGCTGCATCAGGCCGGATTTGCCAACCAAGCCGTGGCCAGTCATGTTGATGACGGTTTGCAGTTGCATGATCTCTATATCAGTAATGCGGTCAAATGCCTGCCGCCGGATAATAAACCGATTGCCGCCGAATTCGCTAACTGCCGTCCTTATCTGCTTGCTGAGCAGCAGTGTTTAGCTCAGCTCAAGGTGGTGGTATTGCTCGGGCGCGGTGCTTATGATAGCTATCTGCGACTCTACCGTGATCTTGGTGAGATCAAGCGGTTAAAGGACTACCCTTTTGGCCACGGTGTGGTGCATCGGTTGCCAAACGGTTTGCTTGCTGTTGCCTGCTACCATACCAGCCGCTACAATGTGCAGACCGGGCGCATGACTTCGAGCATGTTTCTCGATCTGTTGGCATTGGTCCAGCGGTTGCTTGACCAAGAAAACGGTTGAAATGAGCAACAAGCTTTAATAAACTTGCTAGAATTGTGCAATTGAGGGAGGAACATGGGACGCATTCAAGCGACCTTCGAACGGCTTAAACAACGCGGCGAAACGGCCTTGATTCCATTTATCACCGCCGGCGACCCCGATTTGGCTACTACCGAAAAGCTTATTCATACTCTGGTGGAAAATGGCGCCGATCTAATCGAACTCGGTTTCCCTTTTTCCGACCCTATGGCCGACGGTCCAACTATCCAAACGGCTTCCGAGCGGGCTCTGGAGGGCGGAACCACCTTGCCTAAGGTGTTGGAATTAGTGGCGCGGGTCAGGGAACACACCAACGTTCCGCTGGTGCTGATGGGATACTACAATCCCTTGTTCAGTTACGGCCCAGAGCGCTTTGCCGTCGATGCTGCAGCGGCCGGAGTCGACGGTCTGCTGCTGGTCGATCTGCCAGCGGAGGAGGCCGGGGAGGTGCGCAGCTATTTGCAGCAGGCCGGCATCAGCCTCATCCAGTTGCTGGCTCCCACCACTCCGCCGCAGCGCATGCAGCGCCTGGTGGCTGATGCCGAGGGATTTGTCTATTTCGTTTCCATGACCGGCGTGACCGGTGCCAGCCAGATCGATGCCGTCGCCATTGAGCAGCAGGTCAGAGACCTGCAGCAGCTCAGCCCGGTACCGGTAGCGGTTGGTTTTGGCATCGCTTCGCCCGCTGATGCGGCAGCGGTTGGTTGCTTTGCTGATGCGGTGGTGGTCGGTAGCGCCTTGGTTAAGGTGGTGGCCGCCTACGGTGCATCACCTGAATTGGTAGCCCGGGTTGGGGCTTTTGTTCGCTCGCTGAAGGAAGGCTTGCGGTAGCGTTGCTGGAAGTCTGCTTTAGATAAGGAATAGAGATGGCTTGGTTTAGAAAGTCCAAGGCACCGATCGTGCCGATCGAAACCAAAAAACACACAATGCCTGAAGGTGTGTGGAAAAAATGCCCAAATTGTCAGGAAATTATCTACGCCAAGGAAATTGAGCGTAACCTCAATGTTTGTCCCAAGTGCGATTATCATTTCCGTATCTCTGCGCGCGAGCGCATCGCTCTGATTCTCGATGAAAGCTCCTTTACCGAGATGGATGCGGCCATGAAATCTGTCGATTTTCTCGATTTCAAAGACAGCAAGCGCTATAAGGACCGCCTCAAGGCTGCAACCAAAAAGTGCGGCAGTACTTCGGCGCTTGTTTCTGGAACCGGTACCATCGAGGAACTGCCGGTAGTGGTGGCGGTTTTCGATTTTGGCTTTATGGGCGGCAGCATGGGCTCGGTTGTTGGAGAAAAAATAACTAGGGCTATTGAACGGGCTTTGGCAGAACGTTGTCCCTGTATCATTTTTTCCTCCTCCGGTGGTGCCCGTATGCAAGAGAGTATCCTGTCTCTGATGCAGATGGCTAAGGCCAGCGCTGCTCTGTCCCGGCTTAAGGAGGCTGGATTACCCTTTGTTTCGGTATTGACCGATCCGACTACCGGTGGGGTTACCGCCAGTTTTGCTATGCTAGGCGACATTAACATGGCCGAGCCTCGGGCTCTGATCGGCTTTGCTGGTCCGCGAGTTATTGAACAGACTATTCGCCAGAAGTTGCCGGACGGCTTTCAACGTTCCGAATATCTGCTTGAGCACGGCATGGTCGACATGATTGTACGCCGACCGGAGATGAAGCAGCGTCTTGCCCAAATCTTGCGCGTCTTCACCAAGAGCTAAGCTATGGACTACCGGGAGAGCCTCGACTATCTCTACGGGCTCCAACGGTTTGGTATCAAGCTAGGTCTGGACAATATTCAAAAAATTCTGGGCCGTCTGCATCATCCCGAAAGAGCTTACCCGATTGTCCACGTCGCGGGTAGCAACGGTAAGGGCTCGGTTTGTGCCGGGCTCTCTTCCATTCTGATTCAAGCTGGCCGACGAACCGGCTTGTACAGTTCCCCCCATCTACATTCCTTCACCGAACGTATTCGAATCGACGGGAAAGCTATCAGCGAAGCAGAAGCGGTGGCTTTGATTGAATCGATTCGGGCCGTTTGCGATGGTATTCCAGTCACCTTTTTTGAATTTACCACTGCCATGGCGCTGCTCCATTTTCAGCGGCAAGAGGTCGAAGTGGCAATTCTCGAGGTTGGCATGGGCGGTCGACTCGATGCAACCAATGCGGTACAGCCTAAGGTAACGGTTATCACCCCGATATGCCTGGATCATAGTGAACATCTCGGTGCCGACCTCGCTACCATCGCCGCTGAAAAAGCCGGCATTATTAAACCGCAAATACCTTTGGTGGTTGGTCAGCAACAACCCGCCGCATTGCAGGTGATCCGCGACAGGGCTAAAGATTTACAGGCGCCTGTTTACCACTATGGCCGCGAGTTTACAGTCGAAACGGTAAAGGATGGTTTTGCTTACCAAGGTCTTGAGCTCTCCATGCCTGGGTTGCAAAGTGGCCTGCACGGGGTGCATCAACATCATAACTTGGGCGTGGCTCTAGCGGTTGCTGAAATCTTACGGCGACAGGGACTGGACTTGCCTAAGGGTTCTCTGCAAGATGGCGTGGCGGCCGCGCGCTGGCCTGGGCGACTCGAATGGTGGCGCGATGGCCGGATAATACTTCTCGACGGTGCCCATAATGAAGGGGGTGCCAAGGTGTTGGCCGCCTATCTTCAATCCTTGTCAGTGGACGGTATCCGCTGGGTGGTGGGTGCCAAGGCAACCAAGGATATCGCAAATATATTGCGACCCGTGTTGCCGCTGGTCGATAGACTTTATTGTACAGAGCCTCCTGTTGAGGATGCAGTACCCGCGGAGAGCATCGCCCATTTGGCGGCTGAGGCCGGGGTGTCGGCTTGTTGTTTTGTCGATCCGGCGTCCGCTTTGGCTGCGGCCCTGGCTGACCGCCAGCAGGGGGAGATTGTTCTGGTGGCTGGCTCCTTGTTTATGGTAGCGGCTGCTCGTGAGTATTTGATGGATCAAGAGGGGGCTTTAAGGTGAAGCATGTAACAATATGGCGGCGTCTCGCGCTGGCTGGCTGTTTATTGGTCTGCTCGGTGCAACTGGTTTTCGGGGCTGAACCCGGGAAAGTTGTTTCTCAGGAACCGGTGCAACTTGAAGCGGAAGAGCTTGTTTTTGACCAGGCTTCCGCTACTTATCTTGCCGAGCGCGAGGTTGTACTGCGCCAAGGAGAGCAGGTATTAAGGGCGGACCGGGTACGCTGGAAGGACGATACTAGCGAGGCTGAAGCTTTTGGTGACGTGCATTTCAGCGACCCCGATAGTGAATTGTTCGGTGATGAAATGTACCTCAATCTCGCCAGCGGTCTCGGCAAAGTTGTCAATGGCCGTATTCTGGTTCGTGAACCGAAATTTCATATTCTTGGCAGCTCCATTGCCAAGACTGCGGAGCGCAGTTATCGAGTAGAGAACGGAACCTTTACTAGTTGCGACGGTCCAAAGCCTTCTTGGAAGTTTACTGCTCGCGAACTCGATGTCACTCTTGGCGGTTTTGCCTGGGCAAAGCACGTCAAATTTCATATCTATGATGTACCGATTCTTTACCTTCCAGTGTTTGGTTATCCAGTCCAGACTGAACGGCAGTCGGGTCTATTGATACCGAGTGTCGGCTATTCAGACAAGCGCGGCACGCAGCTCTTTATGAGTTATTACAAGGTGATCTCCCGCAATCAGGACGCTACTTTCCACCTCGACTACCTTTCTCGCCTCGGTTTAGGAAAGGGCATGGAATACCGCTATTTTTTCGGCCATGATAACAGGGGGGCGATGAGGGGCTATCATGTCAATGGGTTCACCGGTTATGACGACAGTTTTGCTTATGATTGGCGCCATCGCGGCACTTTGCCGGGCCGGGTCCGGCTGACCGCTGACGTTGAATATGTTGACAGCCGTGACTTCTTTTCAGAATTTGGCGAAGCGGTCGAGGTATATAATAAAGACAAAGCTAAAACTGTTATCGCCGCCAATCGCCATTGGGGTAAGAATAACCTCACCGGTCAGATCAGATACACAAAAGACCTAGAGCAGAGTAATGATGAAACTTTGCAGCGCCTGCCGGAGCTCCGGTTCGCCATGCTCAAACGTCGTCTTTGGGGCAGCCCGTTCTATTTTAACCTCGATACAAGTGCCGTTCACTTGTGGCGCGAGGAGGGGCTCAAGGGAGCTCGGTTGAGCATGCGGCCGGCTCTGACCGGTGTTTTCCGCCTCGGTGGGGTCGTGGATGTGACTTCCGAACTTGGCTACAGTGAGCGGCTCTATACTAGTACCCAAGGTGAGGAAAGTCATGGCTTGTTCGATTTTTCGACCCGCCTCAGTTCCCGCGTGGCACGAGTTTATGCTATCGACGGAAAGACCGAGGATAAAGTTCAGCATATTGTACAGCCTGAAATCCTCTACCAGTATCGACCTTTTGAGGACCAGTCTGATCTGCCCCAGTTTGAGGCCGAAGATTATCTTTTCGGTCGTAACACCGTCAGTTACGGCCTGATTAACCGTTTGGTAGCTCGCAGTGAAACGGCGTCCGGGCAGATCGATTATCGAGAACTGCTTTATCTGCGCTTGGCGCAGGAATTTGATATTGAGGAATCGGTACGACATCCATTGGCTCCCCCGGGGCAGGGACGGCCCTTTTCCGATCTGCGGACCGAGCTCATTCTGCGGCCGACTCGTTGGAATTATATCGACATCGATACGCGCTACGATATCAGCGGCCCAGATAATTTTCTGACTTTTCATGCTGAAACCGGACTTGAAGATCGGCATGGTAATGCTCTCTCGTTGCGTTACCGTTATAACAAGGATGCCCAAGAATATCTTGCGGCCAAACTTAATCTGTCACTTTTTAAGCCCTTCTACCTCAATTTTGAAAATCGCCATTCGCTTCAGGGGGACGTCAATCTCGAAAATCTGGTCGGCTTTGAGTATCGTGCTCAATGCTGGAGTTTCTACGTAAACTATCGTAATCGTGACGGTGATCAAGAGATTATGCTTAATTTCTCTCTGGCCGGTCTTGGGCGTACTGCCCATCCCGGTAGTCGACCTGAGCCTCACTAGTGTTAAGGGTTTGTTCTTCGAAAAGGGGAGCTCCTTCCCTGGCAACCGGCATCTATAAAGGTGTTTTGCGGGTAAAGAACGTGTAGCCAGATTAGAGAAGGCAAAAAACAAATTGACCTTTGGCTGTGTTTTTGTTAATTAATGTTGCTAAATAGTTTTCGCGCTAACCTTGCTAGAGTTGTTCTACTAGGGGACGCGTGATTGGCAATCTTTGACTAACGAAAACCAGGAGGTTACATGAAGAAGTTGTTCAGTTGTTTGGCGATTGTTCTCAGCTTGTTGTTTTCCTTTACTTGGATGTCTGTTGCTAATGCTGCAAAGGCACAAGTTGTAACCGCTCAGGCGGTCACAGCTATGGTCAATGTTAATTCTGCTTCGGCCAAAGAATTACAGACTCTGCCCGGCATCGGTCGGGTTACAGCCCAACGGATTATTGATTATCGTACGGGCAACGGTCCTTTTGCCACCTCGGAAGAGTTGTTAAAGGTAAAAGGCCTTGGTCAAAGCACGTTGCAGAAAATTAGTAATCGAATCGTTATTCAATAACAGTTTATGCTTTTCTGCCATACTCCTGCGATGCTAACATGCCACCAGATTTGATAAGTGGTTTATGAGGGCTTTGCAGATGAGTGATGAACAAAAAAACGGACAACCGGGGACAGGGGGGCGGCTGCCACTAGTGCCCGTTCTGCTGATATTGATCATCCTCGGTTTTGCCTTGTTTGGTCAAAAGGGTATTTTGCGGACTTTGCAGGCCAGTCGCCATCATGCCGCCCTCGAAGCCGAAGTGCAGCAGCAGGAAGCGGTTATTCAGCAATTAAAAGAAGAAATCGAAGCGTTGCGCTCGGATCGTGAGTATATTGAAGTTATTGCCCGCCGGGAATTGGGCATGGTCAAAGAGGATGAACTGGTTTACCAGTTTGCCCAAGGCAGCGACAAGGGGAGCGCTGAGCCCGAGCCGCCGGTTTCTCGCTAAGCAGTTCTTCAGAATTTGAGGCCCCGGCAATTGCCGGGGCCTTTTTGTTTCTTTCTGCTGCGGTTCTTGACAGTTGCAACAGCCTGAGGCTAACATACACCTTTTTATCTTCCTGCAGGTTTCGGCCTGTTTTTTTTGACCCGGCGAGGGTATTCCTAGAATAGAAGGTCAGAATAGAAAGATGTGTCCATGAATCAACGTTTGAAGCAACATATATGCAACGCTCTGCAGGTTTGTTACGAGCGAGGCACCTTGAAATCGGCCCAACTGCCTGAGATTGTTCTTGAGGTGCCGGCTCGTGCCGAGCATGGTGATTTTTCCACCAACCTTGCTATGGTGTTGGCGCGAGCCGAAAAAATGGCCCCGCGCAAAATTGCAGAAGCTCTTGTCAGCGTTCTCGAAGAAAGCGCCACCGAGTGGGGGAGGGTAGAGATTGCCGGTCCCGGGTTTATTAACTTTTTTCTTCCCTCCGACCACTGGTTTGGAACTCTCAAGGAGGTGCTGCGCTGTGGCGTTGATTATGGCCGAAGCAATGTTGGTAAGGGCAAAAAAATCCAGGTAGAATTTGTTAGCGCCAATCCCACCGGTCCGCTGCATATCGGTCACGGTCGGGGCGCCGCCACCGGAGACGCCGTGGCGGCTGTTCTGAATGCCGCCGGCTACGAGGTGCAGCGCGAATATTATCTCAACGATGCCGGCAATCAGATGCAGACTCTCGGTCGCTCCCTGTTGTTGCGGTATCGCGAATTGCTCGGCGAAGCCATCGAGTTTCCTGAAGATTGCTATCAGGGCGATTACATTCGAGATCTTGCTAAAGAAGTTTTGGAGAGTAAAGGTCGGGCCTTGTTGAAACTCTCCGAGAAAGAAGCCATAGAACAGATCGGTGCTTATGGCGGTGGACAAATTCGTGAAGGTATCGATACGGACTTAGAGGATTTTGGCGTTCGCTTCGATAACTGGTATAGCGAACAGAGCCTCTATGATCGGGGTGAGGTCGAGCGCGGTATCGCTTTGCTCAAGGAGCGCGGCCTGACTTACGAACTGGACGGCGCCCTTTGGTTCAAAACCACCGATTTCGGTGATGACAAGGACAGGGTCCTGGTACGCTCCAATGGTGTTACCACCTACTTCGCTTCGGATGTCGCTTATCACAAGGAAAAATATGAGCGTGGTTTCGATTTGGTGATTGATGTCTGGGGTGCCGATCATCATGGCTATGTACCGCGTATGAAAGCAGTTCTTGCTGGTCTGGGAAGGGATACCGACGACCTGCAGTGCATTCTGGTTCAATTGGTTAATCTTTTGCGGGATGGTAAGCCGGTGGCCATGAGTACCCGGTCCGGGGAATTCGTTACCTTGCGTCAGGTTATTGATGAAGTTGGCAAGGATGCCTGCCGGTTTTTCTTTTTGTCCCGTCGTTCCGACAGCCAGCTTGACTTCGATCTTGAGCTGGCCAAGAAACAGAGCAACGAAAATCCGGTATACTATGTCCAGTATGCTCATGCACGAGTCTGTAGCATCAATCGTAATGCCGCCGAAGCCGGGATAACCTTGCCCTCTGCTGGCGAGGTCGATTTTAGCCAACTGACCCTGGAAGAAGAGCTTGCACTGGTCAAGCAACTTTCTCGTTATGGGGAGGTTATCGAAGCGGCCGCGCAACATTTCGAACCACATCGAATTGTTTTTTATCTGCAGGATCTAGCCGCCCGCTTCCATTCTTATTATAATAAGGGGCGGGTCCTTACTGAAGATATTGAAACTAGCCGTGCTCGGCTTTATCTTATCAACGGAGTACGGACTGTCCTCGAAAATGCCCTCTTGCTCCTTGGGGTTTCCGCACCGGAAAGAATGTAGACAGGAGGTTTTGCAATGAATCAACAAGTGGTGTCCCGCTCACAGCGACGCATGGAAAAAAAGCAGACGCTGTTTATGGTGTCCATGTTATTGGTTGTCGGTTTGGTTTGTTTTTTCCTCGGTGTGATGGTGGGCAGAAGCGGCGAGCAGAGTTTGGTGGCTGAAGAACGTCTACCGATACAGAAACCACTGGCAGCTACACAGGGTGAGGTTTCTGAACCGAAAATAGAGGCTAACCCTGCTACGCCTGCAACTTCAGATGAAATGCAAAATCCCCAGTTGACCTTTTATGACACCCTTGCTGAAGGTCAGCAGAACGCCCTCGGCAGTGGCATTAATTTGCCGCCGGAGCCGATAACATCTGAACCCGCTCCAGAGCCGATCAGCAAGCCGCCGATCAAGACCGTGGAACCCGTTAAGGTCGTGGTAACTCCAAAGCCAATAGCTAAGCCAGCATTACCTGTTGCCCCAAAGCCGGTAGTCAGTAAGCCCGCTGGGGTTGCCAGCGGTAGTTACCTGGTTCAGGTTGCTGCAGTCAAGCAACGCGAAGGTGCTGATGGGCTGCGTGATCGCATGAAAAAGAAGGGTTATACTGCTTTTGTCGAGGCTGCTGATCTCGGTGCCAAGGGGGTTTGGTATCGTGTCTATGCCGGTCCTTTTAGCAGCAAGGTCGATGCCGATCAAGCTGTTCGTTCACTCAAGGCGGACCGGATTTCGTCTGCACCGCTGGTAAAACGGCGCTGATCAGCAAAGAGTCTTGACAATCGATTCGACAGGATGTAGTGTACGTCTTCGTCAATGACGCGGGGTGGAGCAGTTCGGTAGCTCGTCGGGCTCATAACCCGAAGGTCGCAGGTTCAAATCCTGCCCCCGCTACCAAAACAAATCAGGGACTTGCAGAAATGCAGGTCCCTTTTTTTATGCTATTAACATGTAGTTGAGGGCGACAGTGTGTGGCATGCCACAGAAGTGTGGCAACGAGTTGCTTTGGATTGCCGCGTTTTATTTGCAAAAAGTAATATTTTGTGTTGTTTTAGCAGAACAATCATTCCTTTGCACCATTCTAGCTCCCCGTCTACATTTCCTAAGAAATTCTGTTGAATCGAAAATCCAATATGATTACAATTGGTTAGGTTCCTTCTTTTTGGCTATGGTGGTTGGTCTTGGATTTTTCCAACTAAAACAGCCCATTGTCAGCTTTAAGGAAAATCTTGGCGTGACTGTTGCTTTTATTGAAAGAGTCCTTTTGAGTACCTGTATGGTTTTTCGATCGTGTCGCACTGCTGTTAGCCGGGAGGGACGATGAAGGTAGGAGTTGGGGTTAGTAGCGAAAGAATATCGTTGCAGGCTGGAATGCAGGCTGCCGCCGAAGCTGTTGCCGCGGCGGGCCCGACCAAGCTGGCCATTGTCGCGGTTACGTCTAATTATGATTGCGCTGCGGTTCTTGCTGGTGCCCAATCTATTTTAGGCGATATTAAGTTCGTTGGTGCCAGTTGTGCGGGATTGTTCACTCCTCACGGTCTCTTTGAGCGGGCGGTTGGCATACTGACGCTTTCTGGTGAAGATATTTCAGCTAATACAGTACTCACTGACGGTCGGCAAGTCGGTGCAAAGACCGCGGGTCAGCAGACCGGGCAAGGCTTGCTTGCCAACGGTGCGACAAGCGGGACAATTATCGCTTTTGCTGACAGTTTTGATGGGCGTGGTACGCAACTTCTCGATGCCTTATATGACTCAGCTGGGCCGGAATTCAGCTATTTTGGTGGGGGGACCGGAGACAGTCGGAAATTTTCAAATTCCTTTCAGCTAACCGAACAGGGGCTGTTTACTCAGGGAGTTTCCACGGCCCTGATCAGAGGTTGCAAGACCTTCAATACGGTAGGGCATGGCTGGATTCCTACCGGTTCTCCATTGGTTGTTACCCGCGCTGAAGATAGGGTCGTTTTTGAACTGGACGGGCGTGCCGCATTTGATGTCTATGCCGAACGATTGGGCGGTGTTTCTGGCGATTCCTTTGCCGAAACCGCCATGCGCCATCCTTTGGGGATCTGTTATGGGCCGGATCGGTTTATCGTTCGCGACCCTTTACAGATCGTGCATGGTAATGCCTTGCAGTTCATCAGTAGTGTGCCCAATCAGGCTGTGGCCTATATTATGAAACCTAAGGATGATCCGGCCTTTACAGTTGCCAGCGGTCTAGCCCAACAAGCCTTAGGCGAGATTGCAGAGCCACGCTTTGCACTGATTAGCTATTGTGTATCACGCTCTACCCTTTTGGGGAGTCGTTATAAAGATGAAATCAACTCATTGATCGGTCCCTTTGTGAGGCAGGTTCCATTTCTCGGACTGTTAGCCTCGGGTGAAATTGGCCCTTATTCCGGTGTGCCTCAGTTTCACAATAAAAGCATTTCTTTGCTGATGGGAGGGAAGTAAGATATGCCAAATTTCGAATTGGCAGTACTGTACGAACTGTCTTCCCAAGAACTTTTTGATTCTACTGAGGCCCTGTTTGAGGACCTAAAAGCGAAAGTAAGCCGTATATTCTCTGCCCGGCGCGTGGTTCTTGAGGTGGCTAACCGTGAGATTTTTTATTGGGGCTTTGGGCAGCAACGTCTTTCATTAGGGCATTACCTGCTTAGTTCTCATGCTGTTTATGAAAAGGTGCTTGGCCAAGAACAGGAGTTGGGACGTTTCTGGCTGGAGAAAGCCGAACCGTTCAAGGACTTTGAGTTGCGTTTGCTCGATATCTATTGTCGCCAACTGGAACGGGTTCTGTATGCCATTAAAGCAAACCAGGAATTGGTTTCGGCCAATACCCGTTTCCGAGAAATGGTCGAACATGCTCCAATGCTAGCAATACACGGTTTTGATGGCGATGGCCGGATTCTTTATTGGAACCGAACCGCTGAAAAACTATATGGCTTTGCCAAAGAAGAGGTGCTTGGTCAGAAGGTAAGCGTTGAGCTTATGGGCTATGCTTTGCATCGGCAGTTTCAGCAAGTGTTGAGCAACCCACCTATTGCCGGGGAAGAACGGGTGTGGGAAGGGGAGGTGCCGCACCGCCTGGGACAGAAGAAGAGTGTGCTGTCTTTTGTTCTGCCAGTTGGCGACTTACAACAGACCAACGAATTTATGCGCATGGATGTTGATGTTTCGCAGAACAAGCGGATGGAGCAGAGATAGGATTTCACCAATTCTCACGATCAACTTACCGGGCTATGCAACAGAAATTGTTTCGAACAGGAGATGATTCGCCTCGAGAAGTCTGGAGCAGGGTGCGAGGGGGTTATCGTCTGCGATCTCGACGGCCTTAAACAGGTGAACGATACCATGGGGCATCAGGCTGGTGATGCTCTGCTGATTGCGGCAGCCAACATTTTACAAAGGCTCTTTCGGTCTAGTGATATTGTCGCCCGTGTTGGCGGTGATGAATTCGCTATTCTGCTATCGACGGGGGGGCGGGCCGATATTGCCACTGCTGCTGCGCGTATCGAAGAACACGTTGCCCACCACAATCGCACCAGCCCAGACCTTCCTCTAAGTTTATCGGTCGGTTTTGCTGCACGAGAAAAATTGGGTCAGAGAATTCGAGATCTGTTTATCGAGGCAGACAACAATATGTCCCGGAAAAAATTACATCTCAGTCAAAGCAATCGCAGCTCGGTGGTGCAGACTCTGGCAAAAGCTCTGGAGGCTCGCGACTTTATCACTGAAGGCCACGCAGATCGACTTGAATCAATGGTGGTTTCCGTGGCTCAGGAACTCGGTCTTTCCGAACATCGCCTCTGTGATTTGCGCCTGTTGGCTAAGTTTCACGATATCGGCAAAGTTGGTATCAAAGATCAGATTCTATTTAAACCAGCAAAATTGTCGGAAGAAGAAACGGCAGCGATGCGCCAACACTGTGCCATCGGCTATCGTATCGCTCAAGCCTCGCCCGACCTGATGCCTGTTGCCGATTGGATCTATAAGCATCACGAATGGTGGGATGGTACCGGCTATCCCCTTGGCTTGACAGGCGAAAGCATTCCCCTTGAATGCCGTATCCTGTCCATTGCCGATGCCTTTGATGCGATGGTCAGTGATCGGCCTTATCGCAAAGGGCTGCCCCACGAACATGCCGTAGAGGAACTGTATCGTTATGCCGGCAGTCAGTTCGATCCCAAGTTGGTTCCAATATTTCTCAAAGTGATGGAAGTAGAGCCAAAAAGCAAAGTGCTACCGTTTGTTTCTTTAAAAAAAGTCGACTGAGTTTAGGCTTAAGGATAACGGTCAGGCCCGATGGGGTTGGCGAGTTTTTCTAAGCAGGTTGGTTTGGCAAAGGCGTTGGACGATTATGGACGATAATACTAACTTCAGCTTGGTTTCTCTGAAGTTTTTTGACAAGAACCTTGAGGCGGAGTTTAAACAAGACTATTTGGTCAGGAGTCTTAAGCTGCGGCGGTATACCCTTGTGGTTGCTATTTTCATGTATGCCGTGTTTATCCTTTTGGATTTAGCAATCATTCCTGAAATGCAGGCCTCTTGTCTGTGGCTTCGATTTGGGCTCGTTTGTCCGGCAATTCTGTTTGCACTGCTTATTACCCATACAAAATATGATTTCAGGTCCAGAGATGCGGTCAATCTGGTGACAGAGAGCATCTGTAGCTTTGGTACCATCTTCCTGATTGCTCATGCCAGCTCGCCCGGCAACCACATTTATTACGGTGGCCTGCTGTTGTGTGTCCTTTTTTATTATATTTTGGTACCCGACTGGATAATCTCCAACATCAGTTCTTGGCTCACTTTTGGCACTTTTATATGCATTGCGGTGTTTTATACCGACATACCGTGGCTATTTCTGTTCGGAAATACATTTATTTTTTTCTTTTTTAACCTGACGTGTATGTTTGGATGCTATGTAATAGAGCGCTCCGAGCGAATCGAATTTCTACAACGCTGCATCATCGAGCGGCAGAACGAGGAATTGCAGCAAGCTCTGGCCCATGCCGAAGATGAAAAATTCAAGGCCGAATCCTTGGCCCGCCTCGATCCCCTGACCGATCTGGCCAACCGACGCCACTTCTTTACCCTGGCGGATCGCGAACTGGCCCGCCGTGATCGCCACCCCCATCCATTAAGCCTGCTCATGATCGATGTCGATCATTTCAAGCAGTTTAATGATCGCTATGGCCACCAGGCCGGAGACCTGGTTTTGAAAGGGGTGGCCAAAACCATCCGCCAGGCGATTCGCAGGTCCGATACCGCTTGCCGTTACGGCGGCGAAGAGTTTGCCGTGTTGCTGCCTGAAACCGAGGCCGTTGCAGCCCTGCAACTGGCCCAGCGTTTGCTGGCGTCTATTGAAGGGACCATTGTGGCGCACGGCGAAAAATTGCTCGGGGTTACCGCCAGTCTCGGAGTAGCAACCCTGAACCACGATGAAAAGATCGACACCACAACCCTGCTCGATCGAGCCGATCAGGCTCTCTACGAAGCGAAGGAGTTCGGGCGTAATCAGCTCAGGGTCTGGAGCCGGACGCCGGGCAACAAGGTCGCTGGAACTTTGATATATCCGCCTGGTGTCGTTGGCTGACAGATCCGACGAAATGGAAATTGAGTGTTAAAGCCCGCGACAAGCGGGCTTTTGTCGTTTTTACAGGTAGCTACGACCGCCCATGTAGGTGCGGGTAAAAAACGAGTTGGATAGTTTTTCGATGCGTACTGTCTTGCCGGTGCGGGGGGCATGGATGAAACGACCGTTGCCGATGTACATGCCAACATGGGAAACGCGCTTACCACCATTGGTGGCGAAAAAGACCAAATCACCTTTGACCAGTTTGTTTTTGGCCACCCAACGACCGGCTTTGAACTGATTGCGGGATACCCGCGGCAGGTTGAGGCCGTTGAGACGGTAACAGACCATGGTCAACCCACTACAGTCGAAGCCTTTGGCTTGGTCGGTTCCGCCCCAGCGGTAGGGGATACCGATGAAGCGTCGTGCGGTCTTCACCAGTTCGTCCCGGAGAGCGCCTTGGGTGTTTGCAGGGCTTCGCGCAATGCTGTAGCTTGCAGGAATGACAATGAAAAAGTTGTCAATTAGGCCTTTGGAAGAGAGCTGCTCGGCTTGCTGGCGGGCACTTTTATAATTGGCATGATTACCAAACCGGACCTTGAACAGCCCCGACTCATGACGAAAGTAAAAGGCGTCGATGCCTCGTTGATCGAGCAACCGCTCAAAGCGCACTGCGTTATCAAGGTTTGCGAAGGCGCCCACCTGAACCGAATAACCCATTCGGTCGAGGGAAGAGTTGGTCCGGGTTGGAGAAGCGGTGGGCTGAGGGTTTTTGAGTATTTGACCAATAGGGTCGGCCACCTCGATCGGCCTGGTAGCAGGTTTACTGCTACAGCCTGACAATAATAACAATAGCCCTAAGATGTGTAGCCACAGCCAGGGAAATCGCCGGGGTAAGAAAAGGCGGGTCTTCATGGTTCCTCCTGAAGGCCCCTAAGGGGGCACTTGCCTCAAGCCTCAAAGACCCATTTGGGGGACACATTAAGCAGGTCTTTCTCGGCACATCAATCAACGACCGACAGAGTACCATAACGAGCTTTTTGGCAAAATGCTCTTAACTCGGGCCTGTCAAGAAGCATTGAGCTTCCAAGCATAGCGGTAACCGATGGTGCCGCTGTAGTTTTTAAGCCTGTTGGCCCAACTCGGGACGAGCATGGGCTGCACGGGGGCGACAGAAAGAAGGATTGGGCTTGCTCGCCACTGAAGTTGCGATATAAATATAAGTGTAGCTATGATGATATGTCTAGCTTGGAAAGAAAGTGAGTCTAGGTATGGAAGATAGCGAATTCAGACGATTGGAAATCTACTTAAAGAGCTGCGGTGTGCAATGTTATCGGCTTATGGACAGGCATAAAGTCGATGCGCTGTACCGGTCGGGGTGTAAGCTGCTGTTCTTTTCTTTCTTTGGGGAGAATGTTTTTACCGGCGATGTCGAAACCATTCTTCTGGTGAGGCAAGAAGATGGCTGTGACGTTTCTCGCCACCTTTTGAAGGAGGTCCAACGTTTCGGTCAGGAACTGGTTCTTCGTGAAAAGGCCGCCTGAGTAGTTAGCATCAAACTCGTCTTCGTAATTGATTCTGTCGATTGCATATATCAAACAGCCGCCCTGCCAATTCTGGCACAGGGCGGCTGTTTTTTTGTATTGTGGTTAAATTCTACCTGCTCTATTCATTAATGGTCACAGCAGTTGTCTCCGGTTTGCAGGTTGCCGGTCAGGTAGTCTGTTACCAATTGTTGTGGCGAATTTCCCTGGGCTCCAACCAGCACAGCAATATTGTTGTCGGCGAACAGTTCCTGGGCCCGCCGTCCCATGCCGCCTGCAATGACCATGTTGGCACCTAACTCACCTAGCCAGCGGGGCAGCAGGCCAGGTTCATGGGGGGGCGGTTCGTGTAGACTCTCGCCGAGAATGGCTTTGTTCGGTTCGTCAACCTCGACAAGCGCAAAATGCTCACAATGACCGAAGTGCATACTCAAGGATCCTTGATGAAGTGGGATGGCGATTTTCATATGATACTCCTAGGTTAGAGGGGGTGTCTGTCGCAAGAGGTAACAA
>MAXT01000040.1 GCA_001751225.1 Desulfuromonadales bacterium C00003107
CTGCTTAATTGTGAGATATTTGATTGCAAATGCGACAGGTAGAAATGAAAAATGCGAAGATAGATATCTATCGGAAAGGCGATGAGGCCCGGATTAATGATTTATTTAATCTGGTTTTCGAACAATCTCGGGATCTCAAGGAATGGGAATGGAAGTTTGCCCATGGTCCTGTTGATGCGCGTCCCTATATTGTTCTGGCAAAGGATGGTGAAAAGCTGATAGGTCAATATGCTATCATTGCCTTTTATCTCAAATACCTGGATCAAAAAATGGTTGTCGTGCAACCAGTCGACAACATGGTCCACCAAGATTACCGGGGAGGTGCCAAGGGTGTACAGGTAAAGACGTTCGTATTATCTGAGGAGTTGTGGCGGCAGGCCGGCATCGATCTGGCTTTTGGCTTTCCCAATCGGCAGGCCTATGTGGTAGGTAAACGACTACTGAAATACCGCGATCTTATTAAGATCGAAAATTATTTTAAACGATTAAGCTGGCGAACAGCGTTACAAAAGCGCATCAAAATTCCTCTTCTTGTGGATTTTCTTGGATGGTTTAGCCGATTATTCATACGACTTTCCGTAACAGCATTGGTAAGGTCACGCAGAGACGTGTACTATCAACGTGTCTGCACATTCGAGGAAAGAATTGATTCTTTTTGGGAAAAAGTGAAGAATCAATACGAAATTTTGGTATGTCGCGACCGCCGGTATCTGAACTGGCGATACTGTCAAAATCCCAGCCATAAATATTATATTGTGCAGGCCGAACGGAACGGAGAGATCGTCGGCCTGATTATCGTGAAGTATGAGGAGCATGATGATGTGAGAATAGGATTTATCATGGAATGTTTGGCGCTCAAGGAACCGCTCCTCATGGAAGGATTAATTAAAAAAGCATTGTTGTACCTCTCCGGAAACGGGACAGATTATGTCTTGGCGCGCCTGGCCTCTGGTGATCCCATCAATAACGCCTTCAAACGATTCGGTTTTTCCCCGAGGCCGGGTATTTGGGAATCAAATTTTGTTTACAAGACCTATTCCTCTGACGTTAATTCTGCTGAACTCGAAGATCAATCAAAGTGGCATGTCAGCTTTGGTGACAGCGATTCCCTTTGAAAGTTTCGGATAAATGCGGGTTCGCCATCCTGTCAACCATTCGAGAAGAATTTAGCTTCTGCTTTTAACCGCTGCTTCATCAGATCAGAAGAAATCCACAAGGGTGCCATTCCCTTGTTTTCATAATAGAACCTCACAGCCCGTGAGGGCGAGGATCCGTAATCTCATCTCTGATCAGTTCAGCGGCACGCTTGGCACCACTTGTGTTAGTGATTTTGCTAGAAATTTTCTCAATACTGCGCCGCATCTGCCTATTATTTATGGCTTTGGTAAGAACTGAGATAAATCGGTCCTTCGAAATAAGTCTACGATGTAATACATAACCTAATCCCATTTGCTCAAGGCGATTTCCGTTCCAGAAGTGTTCAATATGAAATGGTAAGATGACTGATGGTTTTCCACAGGCAAGCACTTGGTAGAGAGTTCCTATACCTCCGTGGAAGATTGCGGCCTCACAAAGAGGAAGAATATCTAGCACGTTTATCAGTTCGGCTGTTATAAGGTCTGAGTTTTCGACAAGGTCGTGTGGTAAGAGACTGACCTTCGGCAATGTCATTACCACTTGATAATCCGAGGCGAGAAGCCAGCTTGCAATGTTTGCAAGGAGTGAAAAGTCTCTGTTGCTTCCTAAAGACACGTAAATAGCCTTTTTCTCATTATTAAGTAACTTGATCAGATCATGGGAATTAAATGGTGGATGCCAATAGATCGGACCACAGTATTTGACATTTTCTAGGGGATTTTTTAGAGGGCCGAACTCAGGGATATCCGTAATGAGAGTCATGTCGTTTCCCTCAACATATTCCAAAACAGTTGATCGTTTTTTCAAACCGTATACGGCTGCAACCTGGTTCAGAGGATCGGCCCAACCGACAAGCTTTTTGTTAAAATATAAGGTGGCTAAACGACGGATAACCTGTTTGAAAGGGGTTCCGAGTAGTTGACCCATCCAATCCCAATTCGAGGGTGGTCTGTTATGAGTATAGTATTTGGTCCAGGAAGCGCTTGCCAAGCTTACATGAGAAATTTTCAACTTCTCACAAACCAGCGCCATAAGTGGATGAGCATCGGATAGGACCACATCGGGTTGAATATTATTGAGAATTCTTTCGAGTTCGGCAAATTCGTCAAAAGGGTTTTCGTTTGAATAAAAATCAAGCCTGGATCTGAATATTCCTGTACAACCGCCTCCAATAGTTGATATAGGAAAAGTTTCAGCGACAACTTCTGCATAATTGCTTTGAGCCCAGTTCAATAGGGCTGAGTCCTTCACGCCTATCACAAATATTCTAAATCCTTTTTCAAATAAATGGCTTCCTATTGAAAAACAACGTACTGCGTGTGCCAGTGCGCCATGCGGTGAGGCCAAGACGATTTTTTTATGCTGGGTGGCAAAAAACATGCTTACTACCAATGGATTTTATGAAATTTGATTTCCCAAAACCAGAGCTTATGGCTCATGGGTGACACTAAACTGATCCGGAGAGCAAATCATCTTGTGATATAACATCGATGCACGGCCATATAGCTTATTCAGCAGGCGGAAAACAGTAACTTTCCCCTTGAAGGATGGCCCTTGCTTGCGGATCTGTTGCTCAAACAACTGCTTCGCAAACATATATAGATCTAAGTCGAACTGTGAGGCGCTCTTTATTAGATCTATGGTCGAATTAGGCAATTCGTTTTTTTGAGGGCGCATTCTTGTTACATTATGCCTGGTATAAAAAATATTTCTAAAACCAAATACCTGTTTCATAAGCATGAGTGTTTCATCAAACCGTTCCGTTAATCCCACTACCTGGAATTTTGTAGCGAGATTTTGCTTTGCAAGATCTACGGCGTTGGCAGGGAAGGGAGGATAAGGTTGATTTAGTTCATCGAACCCTATGCATCCGCTTATATAGCCTGTCTGCATATTCATTTGGTTCCTCTCATATAAGAATTTAACATGTTCGTCCAATGATCTCCCGAAGAAAATCTTGCAAAAACAATGCAGAGGGTGTTGCTGTTGTTTCTCTATAGTTTTTAAGTCATAGTATTGTGAAATAGCTCTTTCAACGGGATGGCGCAAGACTGTAAAATATTTTGGAGTTCGGGGCAGCAATTGATGTAAACCGAATGGCATATGGCCCTTAAGGCATCTAATTCGTTGCATCCGTTCCTGGGAAAGGTTTTTAAACTCATTAATAGACTTATGCGGGTCGTGATCAAAAGAAAGAATGTTATTAGATGGAAACTGCCGTTCGATAATTCTATGCATAGTAGTGCCCGCAGTCTTATGTATGTGTACAAATATCAGGACATCTTTTTCTGCCATAAACCTTGTATAGCCACGATGAATCATGCTGAATTTCCTGACAGAAGTTGATTTGATCCTTGATTTCTTGTTAAGGTTCTGGGGCGAGAGCAAGCTTCCAAATCCAAATCCCTGCTCTCGCCTTTTAGCGGAGCTCTATTTGGGCTACTCGCATCAAGAAAACAGATCCCACCATAGGCCCAAATAAATTTGCATATGCCGCTCCGAGATGTCCGTATTTAGGAATAAGAAAAAAAGCTAATAATACCTGAAAAAGAACAATTAATCCATAAAAAACAATATACTTAGAGAACTTGGAGCTACAGAGCATTGTGTTTGCTATGGGTCCGTTAAGGAGCTGAATTGCAAACGCAAAAGAAAGAACCTGGGCCGTAGGAACCGCGGCCAAGAAATCATTTCCAAGGATGGTCTTTATGCCCCATTCTCCAAAGCAGAAGACCCCGATCACAAGGGGGATGCCTGCTCCTAAGAAAAGAACCATGGATGTTTTCCAGACCCGCTTTTTGACATTTTTCAGGTCTTTTCTGAAGTACACTCTTTCCGACATCCACGGGAGCATTGCAACACAAACGCTTTGGGAGAGGATTAAGGTCGGACTTAAGAGCCCACGGGCGGCTGCGTAGTAACCCACCTGAGCATTTCTTGGTGCGGGCGCCAGGCTAGAAAGTATTAAGATATTAGCATGTTGCTGGATAATTGCAATTAGCGCTATCAAAATAAAGGGTCGGGCTTGTTTGATTAGCTCGAACAGGTGCTCAAGTTCGGGTTTCACGAAGGGCCAATTGAATTTTTTTCGAAAAACCATGAACATGCCAGCAGCAGCCACAGCATCCACTATTACCTTTGTCCAGAATACATTGATCAGTCCAAGGC
>MAXT01000041.1 GCA_001751225.1 Desulfuromonadales bacterium C00003107
GGCTGACGGAAGGCCCGGAGCTTGGTCGGAGGGCCCTGCTTTTAGAATTGCCGCCAATGAGTGATGCGTTGCTCCCCTCCCCCAAAGAGGGGTGCATAAGCGGATACGAATGGCGGAGCATTTAAAACCTAAAAAACAAAAATAAAATGCTCCGCATTTATTTAGTAATATATTTTGTAAATGTTTATTTAGTAAAACATATAGTATGTGCTATCAATTTTTGGAGCGGTACCGCTTCACTTTTCTGAGCACTCATAACCAGTTTTTGGAGCACTACCGCTCTAAAATGTGAACACTGATCATTTGTGGCACCGCTATCAATATCTGGAGCGGTTAAACTGAAAAAGCCGGGGATTAAAAAGGCATTTCCTTTTCTTGTTCTTGTTTTTCCAGATCAGGCAGCCCACTAGGTGTATCGTCTGCCACTTGCGGTTTTTCCTCAGGCGATCCATAGAAAAACCATTTAAATGATAGTGCGTATCGGTTGGGCTTGCCTTTGACCTTTGGACCAACCAGGATAAAACCCTTTTTCTGCAATTCCGGTACAATGTGGTCACAGAAAGTACTGTAGGAAAATCCATGCCGTTTAGCCTCTCGGCAAGAAAATTTAAATGGTGTGTCAAACAGCTTTAGATCACCTCCCCATTTTACTTTCGCCAAAAAAAACGGTAGAGCTTTTGCGGCAGAGGGGCATAGTTCGCGATAGGCAGTAGAGTTTAGCATTGCATAGTAAAAGGGAATAAACGAGGCAACAAACTGCCCTCTCCGCTCGCCACATATAAAACCTATCTTTTTACATTTCTTTTGCTTTTCCATAAGAACCATCCCTGAAAAGGGCGGGAGATTTCGGGGAAGAACGAAGTCTTCTTTTCACTGGATTTCCAGGCCCAGCGCCCGCCGGAATTCTTATCAGTTTTATTTCTTTAGCTGCGTGATTACTGCTCCCTTATTGGAGCCTCATCACGCTGCTTTCTGTGGTTCTTTGTAATCGGGGGTTCTTCGTTTTCGCCATTTGCGTATAAGTTGCTCGTCGCCTTCCAGGATCTTCTTGACCTCTTCCCGGATTCGGGACTTGCTCAGGCCCAGCACCTGGCAAACCCAGACAAAGGACTTGACTTCCTCACTCTCCGATTCAAACCAGAGACGCTCCTCCTCTCTATACTCTTCTACTGTCAAGTCTTTAAGTGCCCCTATGAGCGATACAGCCCACATCCGCTGTTCAGGGCCAAAGGGTCCGAGGGTTGAGCGGCCACGCGCCACTCTTGCTCTCTTGGGGCGAAGCACCTTAAGCCCTTTCCTCACGTGCCGTGAAGTAAACAATCCCTTGATACATAGTTTTTCCTTTCTGCCCCCCGAATAACCCTCTCAGGGAGCTTAGAATTCGCTCAGGCAGCCTTTGCGGAGGATTGCCATACCACCCTTAGCTCTGTCCGGTTTTTCTTGACTGCTGGCATCAAAAGTCTTATTGTTGCGAAACTGCCGCTGTAGTGCCTAAAGAATCTTTTTCACTACCACATGCCGAAGCCTCCGCTTTTGTTAGTTTTCCCCTTTCGGGCAAATAAAAACCGGCAAAACTATCGCCCCTTTTTGAGGCTTCAAGTCTGACGGCTTCTCTTCATGTATCGAATAATTGTTTCCAGCATACACCCTCGTTTCAACGAAATGCAATAGTTGCTATCTCCAGCCAACAGGGTTCTGTAAACATTTCGGGCTCTTTATGTGGTTATTTTTTTCACTGGTACTGCATGGTTCGATCTGCGAAAAAACGTGCAATTTGCCGAGAAAAAGGCGGGTAGGTTTTTCAGGTGGGGAGCATAGAAGGGCTTAGGAGGAACAAACAAAAAGGCCAAGCCATGCGGCCAGGCCTTTCACTTCCACAGATGCATTGCCGTCCTTAGTCCTCCAAAACATCCAGGGCCTTATACAGGCGGTGGATTTCACGGCATGGCTTGCAGGTACCGGGCTCCCTCTTTTCTTCCCGGCAGGAGCAAGCGGGGTCCAGTTCGGTGATGGATTCAACAATCAGTTGTGCCACTCTTTGCCGATATTCACGCAGTTCTTTTCTCATTTTTCCCACCCCTTTCTTCCCGTCCCGCGGTATTGCATTACACATAATCCCAGGAATGCGCTTCGCGGCAGGCTTCGTTGCGCCAGTATCGCGCAACCTTGGCGCATTCGGGGCAGTCGGGCTCCTTGGAACAGGCGCTTGCCGAGACGTGAGCGCCACAACAAGCCTCGATATATCCAGGGTAGTGTGCTTCCTTGGGGTAGTGTCTGTATTCTCTCATTTGTCCCACCTCCCCTTTTTCACCTGACGGGATCAAGGAAGCGTTACGTCTCTGGTTTTTGCTGCCGTCCTTGGCTGACTGGCGTCTTTAAGTAGCAACCGCCGACACCCCTTTCATCACTCTCGGTGAGGCAACCGCCGACTGGCATCGTTAAGTAGCGACAGTCGCCAGGGCTTGCTGCAAAAACATTACATTGTCAAAGAACCATTTGCCTTTGTTCTCTTTCCTGTTTACATTATAGTAGGTATTTCGTACATTGGGGGAGAATAATGGGGCGGTAAATACATACAAAAAGGATGGAAGGAGGGTTTTTAAATCCACATTTAAGGCATAAAAAAACTGATTAACTTGCCAGACAGAGGGTATAAACAGGCTGCCTTATGAATTTTTTTAGTGCCACACTTTCGACGTTTGAGCTTAGCTTAGAAAAGGGTACCTTTTTCCCCTAAAACCTTGTTGGCATGCTTTCAGCTATCCCCCGTTTCTCTTTGGTTCCAACATAGGGTTACAATAACAATTCCAGCAAACAAAGAAAGCATACCTAGGGTTATAGAATATCTATAGGGAACCGCAAGCCGACCTTCATAGTGGCCCCTGGCTTGGTCCGTATTTTTCCATTTTCCTTTTACAAAAACAACATCAAGCTCTTGCAGTCTTGGTGTATAAAGAAAACCATTGGTTGCACAAGCGCCAAAGACAAGACTCGCTGACCGTGTATAGTCGGTGAAAGGATAAGTAATTGAA
>MAXT01000042.1 GCA_001751225.1 Desulfuromonadales bacterium C00003107
CTGTTATTGCAGGAAATCCGCTTCGGTGCCATGGCAGCCATCATCGCCGGCTTTGGCCGGGTGGTTGCCGAAGTCGGGGTGGCGATGATGCTTGGCGGCAATATTCGCGGGTTCACCCGCACCATGACCACCGCCATCGCCCTCGAAACCAGCAAGGGGGAGTTCGCTTTCGGCCTGGCCCTGGGTCTGTTTCTCATGGCCGTGGCTCTGTTAGTCAACCTGTTCCTTAATCTGTTGCAGCAGAGGTAAACCGTGAAGCCCATTCTATCGATCCGTAATATTCAAAAGAGCTATAACGGACAAATCGTGCTCGACATCGCAGAGCTCGATTTCCTGCCGCAACACCTCTATTCCCTGGTCGGTCCCAACGGTTGCGGCAAGAGCACCCTGTTGCAGATCCTGGCCATACTGATGAAACCCACAAGAGGTGCCCTGCTCTTTCAGGAGCAGATAATTCCCTGGAAGCGTCGCGAGTTACATAAAGTTCGCCAGCAGGTCACTCTGGTCCACCAGTCGCCCTACCTTTTTCACCGCTGTGTTCGCTACAATCTCGCCTACGGTCTGAAGATTCGCGGCATTCATGGCGACGAACAACACCGGCGAATTCATGAAGCCCTGGACTTGGTCGGACTATCCGGTTTCGGACGGCGCAACGCCCGGGAACTCTCCGGCGGCGAGCAGCAGAGGGTGGCCATTGCCCGCGCCCTGTTGCTGCAGCCCAAGGTACTGCTTATGGATGAGCCGACCTCGAACATGGACAAAAAGAGCATTGAAGATTTCGATGCACTGATTCCAACCCTGATTGAGCGAGATATCACCATTATTCAGGCAACCCACATGCCCGATCAACCGCAACGGCTTCATAGTGTAATTATCGCCATGGACCAAGGGCAGTTGGCCTGATTGTTTTACCCACCTCCAGCAGCCGAGCGACCTCTTTCCTAGAGCCACGCACCAAATCCTTGTGCATATCTCTCAACGAATGCAAAAATCTTGCAGCACCCTTAAAAAAATTTAGTACTATATAACTCATAGAATCCTGTCACAACGCCTGCTAACAAGAGGAGATAGGGTGAAAAGAGTTATATATCTACTGTTCCCGCTGCTACTTTTTTCCGGTGAAGCCCTGGCCGGACGAAATATTCTGTTGCTGCACTCCTATCACCGCGGCTACGAGTGGACCCGCAACATCGCCACGTCCATGGAAGCGGTCCTCACCCGTGAAATTCCCGACGCCGCCCTGTTCGTCGAGGAAATGGACACCAAACGCCACACTCCCGCTCAACTCTTTCCGCAGCTGCACCACTTTTACAGACAAAAGTACGCCAGACGCACCTTTGATGTCATACTTTGCTCCGACGACAATGCCCTCAACTTTCTACTTACTTACGGCGACGAGCTCTTCCCCAACGTACCTGTGGTGTTTTGCGGCATCAATAACTTTGATGACGGGCGGCTAGCCGGACACAAAAACTTCACTGGGGTGGTGGAAGCAAATGACTATGCCGGCACACTGGAGATTGCTCTAACTCTCCACTCCAACACGCGTCATGTAGCGCTGGTCGGTGACCTGACCCCGTCGGCTCTAGCCAATATGCAACGCTTGCGCGCGATCGCCCCACGCTTTAGTGATCGTATCAATTTCATCGAACTGGTCGGCCTCAGCACCACGCAACTGAAAGAGGCACTGGCATCCCTGCCCGCCGAAACCATCGTTTTGAATTGCAACTTCTTTAAGGCAGCCGAAGGCCGTTACTACTCTGTCGCCGAAAGCAATGCCCTTATCAGCCGAAACAGCAAGGGGCCGGTTTACGTCTTTGGCGACGACAAGATCAAGACCGGGGTTATTGGAGGGTTGGTGGTCAGTGGTGAGCAGCAAGGCGAAGCGGCCGCCGCACTGGCCCTGCGTATTCTGCACGGTGAACAAGCAACGGACATACCGATAGCCCGAGCCAGCCCCAACGTCTACATGTTCGATTACCAGGCTCTGCAACGTTTCGGCATCAATAGGGACCAATTGCCCCGGGGCAGCCGGCTGCTCAACGAACCGGCGGCTGTAAATACGGCTCAGCGCCGGCAGTTGCTTATCGCCCTGACCCTGGCCATGAGTTTTGCAGGCCTGGCCTTGTGGCTGACGATCTCCCTGTTACAACGAAGACGGGCCTACAAAGCCCTGCGACAGAGCAAAGGGACTCTCAAAGCCATACTGGGCAGTATCAGTGACCCCATGTGTATGCTGGACCAGCAGCGGAAGGTCCTCTGGGCTAATGTCCCCGCCAGAGGACTCTACGGCGAGCAGTTGGTCGGCAAAAAGTGCCATGAGATCCTTCACCAGCGCAGCGAACCGTGCCCCGGACCCTGTCCGGCGCTGCGAGCCTTTGCCGGTGGCCAAATCCATGAAAAACAGACCTGCATTACCGACCCGCAGGGCCGCATACATCATCTTCACTGTACGGCCAACGTCGCCCTGCGCGACGAAAAGGGAGCGCCGGCAACAGTACTGAAAATCTACCGTGACATCACCGCCATGAAGCAGGCTCAGAAGGATCTGCACCTGGCCAAATATTCCATCGACAGCTCGATCACCCCCTTCGCCATGGCCAACCTTGAAGGGCATCTATCCTATGCCAACCGCGCTTTTCTCGACCTGTGGGGCTACGATCATCTAGAGGATATTCAGGGCCGCGACCTCAGCTTTTTTCACCAAAACCCAAAGGAGGTACAGGCGGTGATTCAGCAGCTTGGAAGCAAGGGTTCCTGGCAAGGTGAAATCAGCTCCCGCCGTCGGGACGGTTCCATGTTTACTGCCGAAGTTCTGGCCCATGTCGCCACAGATCCGAATGGAACCCCCCTGTGCCTGACTGGCTCATTCGTCGATATCACCGATAAACTTCTCAGTGAACGGGAAGTGCAGCGCCAAGCGTATTTTGATGAGTTGACCGGGCTACCCAACCGGGCACTGCTGGCCGATCACATGGAGCTGGCCTTTAGCCAGGCCCGACGCTGCGAGGAATATGCAGCAGTACTGCTATTGGACCTGGATAATTTCAAACAGACAAACGATACCCTCGGCCACGCGATAGGTGACCTGTTATTGCAACAAGTCGCTCTTCGTCTGCAATCTACCCTGCGTAAATGCGATACCTTGGCCCGCTGGGGTGGTGACGAGTTCGTCCTGCTGGTAACCGGCATGCAAAGCGAGTTGGCCACAGCCAAAGTAGCGAACAAGATACTGGATCTTTTGACCGAGCAACCCTTTGAGCTTAATGAAAGCGAGATCTTCACCTCGGCCAGCGCCGGAATCGCGCTCTTTCCGCGCGACGGAGAAGACGGCGAAACCCTTCTTAAGCACGCCGATATTGCCATGTACGAAGCAAAAAAGGACGGACGTAATGATTTCCATTTTTTCTCTAAACAGATGCAGCAAAAAGCCATGGCCCGTCACCGACTCGAAGCCAACATGCGCCGGGCTCTGCGCCTGGATGAGTTCTATCTGGTTTATCAACCACAAGTCAATTTGTGCTCCGGCCAAATAGTCGGTGTCGAAGCCCTGGTCCGTTGGCAGAGCGACAATCTCGGTTTAATTCCTCCTTCTGAGTTTATCCCTATTGCAGAAGAAACCGGCTTGATCCGCCCTTTGGGCGAATGGATTCTACGCACGGCCTGTCAACAGGCGGTGCGCTGGCAGGGCGCGAACCGATCACCGCTGAGACTTGCTGTCAATCTATCCGTGTGTCAGCTTCGCCAACCCAACCTGGTAGAGTTCATCGACCAGATTCTCAGGGACACGGGCTTGTCTCCCCAGTTGCTGGAGTTGGAAATAACCGAAAGCGTCTTTATGGAACAGAAAGAATCGGCGACGCTAATCCTCGGACAGTTGCAGCAACGGGGCATTCAAATCGCAATCGACGATTTCGGTACCGGCTATTCGTCCTTGAGCTATCTTAAGAACGTCCCCATCAATCGCATCAAGATAGCCCAGGAATTTGTCCGTGACATCCCAGAGGACCCTGATGATGTCGCCATCGTTCAAGCCATTATCGCCATGACCTCTCGCCTGGGGCTGAAGCATATTGCCGAAGGTGTTGAAACCATTGACCAACTGGAATTTTTGCGTCAACATGGCTGCCACGACATGCA
>MAXT01000043.1:0-304 GCA_001751225.1 Desulfuromonadales bacterium C00003107
TTATATTGCACCTTTCACCCGGTTCTGCCTGTGAAGGTGCATTTAATGCTACCAGCTCGATGTCCGGCCGCATAGGACAAACCGTAACTTCCGTTGTATTGCGGTTATTCGTCAGATCCGCTTCGTTTACGCTTTTATCCGGGTTCACTTCAGCTTGCAGTGTGTAGTTCGTGGGTTGCGAGACTTCAGGTGGTGTCCACCAAAATTCATGGACGGTTTCATTTCCCATCGTGAGCGAATCCGCCGTTTCTGTGCCTATTTCTTCTTCATTGTATCGCAAAGCCACTTTGAAAGTCCCATTTAC
>MAXT01000043.1:413-3004 GCA_001751225.1 Desulfuromonadales bacterium C00003107
TTACCTGCTCCGCTGGTATAAATTCTTCCGTTTGTAATCGCAACCGTAGAACCGCCATATTCGGTATGCCATAAATCGTCCCCGGTCGTGGCATTTAAGCACCACAACCCGTGATAATCAAACTGTGACCAGCCGCCTGAACTCGTAGGCTCGCCCACAAATACTTTCTTATCTATGGATACGGCGGGCGAATTCGTCCAGTAACCGATATTATGCTCAATTCCTTTTTCATCGGTTTTACTGTGCACATCCCATTTTTTCCTACCGTTTTTGGCATCAAGACAAACGACAAAAGTATCGTCCATCTCTCTACCGCCGCCACCGGCTACATAGACATATCCGTTATCGAGAGGTGCATAAGCGGGTGTTGAATCGCTCGCTCGCGTTCCTGTTGGCCATTCCGTTGCCCATTTACGGTCACCATCAACCGCATCCAGTGCATATACACCCGAAATTTTGTTGACAGCACCGAAAGTAGTGATATACACGTTTCCGCCGATTACCGTTGGCGAACAGAATACGCCCGCTGCGAAAGGCTCCTTCCACTTGCGTGTACCTGTATTCTGGTCAACACAGTATAGCGCACCGGCAGCAAATCCCATATTACCCTCACCGAAATAGATGTTACCATTACCCGCGCCGGGCGTTGACAGTGCATCATAGTCCACACGGTACGACCAGTCCCAACCGCCATAAGTAACTGGTGATACCCATATATTATTACCGTGATCTTCAAAACGTGCGAGCACATCTTCTTCCGTAAATTTGTGCTCAGACCCTACTTTGTAGTACGTATGGTTGTTGTAAGTGCTGAAGAATACAGTGCCATACGCAGCAAGAGCACCACCATTCACGGCGTTTACTGTCTCTCTTGCCCCACCCAAATAATGATAAACGGCTGCTGTTCCGGATGCGGCATCTATCTCATGTAGTGCAACCGTACCGAGACTTGCCGTAAAATAATCATCAGCAGATTTACTACTGACGTAAATGGTGCCTTTCATCGGTAGATATATCTTGCCGTTGTAGTATGCAGGGGTAGCCCATGACGATTCGCCATACTCGCCCTTCGTTGATTTACCGTTACTACCCCAGCTTGATACTGCCTGACCTGAATCCTCGTCCAGGCATGTTAGCCAGCCATTTGAGCCATCACTGCAGAAGACATATATCTTGCCGTTCATAACGATGAGAGAAGAAGAGGGAACCGCCTGTATTGCCGGACTTGCCCATAATAATTTGGGCTTGTTGGGTGTCGTAGACATAGAGAATCCAGCATTCTCGTGGAATGACCCCCAGGATTCCTCCGTTTTCGTATTGGAAATCGTGAACAGATTTGACATGGCTTCGCCATAAGCGTCTTCTGCATACGCTTCTACTTTTATGCTGTAATCGTAGCCGTCCATAACGTTCCGCGTGTCCCATTCAAATACGCCATCGTTTTCCGTATTGTGCACGATGTTAACCCATCGCCTGCCCCGATCCGGGCTATACTTTAGGTCTATGCGAACGGGTTTTTCGACCGTTGCGTGCCAGTTTATCTCTCGAACACCCTCCCAGGTTTCGCCTCCTTTCGGTGCACGGAGTTCCACAGGTATTCGTTCATATACCTGCACTGTCTGCGTCCTGTTGTTGTTCATCTCGTTCGCTTCGTAAAGGTCGTTGTCCGGGTCTACAAGCACTGTCAGATTGCACACACCCAGGCGATCAGGAGTCCATGCAAAAACCACAGAGATATTTTCATAGAAGGATACCACCTTCTTACCCACTATTTCCGTTTCATTTATCGTACAGTTCGTTCCTGAACAAATCCCACCACTAACGAGCAGCGAAACGTTGAACTCATCACCGGCGCCTGTTATGTTCACCGTCAACTGGTTGGATTCATTATAGAACAGATGCGGTGACGTATCTATCGCAACAGGAATCAAATCAGGCAGCACTACTTCTTTCGATATAGTCACGTTATTGTTCGTCTCGTCTCGTTCCGGGACTTCATTTCCAGAATCCACAGCCACGTAGAGTTCATACTTACCCGTTCGGTTGGGCGTCCAGTGCAGAGTCGTGTTCAATGCCTCTTCTGTGCTCTCCGCTGTCAACCTCCGCGTGTCCACACAGGTACCATTCACGAGCAGCGAGACGTTGAATGCCGAAGCTATACCGCCAATATCCACTAATATCGGATTCGTGGCATTCGCATACAGTGCCGGCACCTCATGTTTCTTGATATACAAATCCGGTAGACCCGCCCACACACGAACGGTCTTAACATTGTTTCCCTCATTTGATTCCTCCACTTCGTCATCACAATCCACGTCAATAGAGAGATTATGCAGTCCTTTCTCTGTCGGCATCCACGAGAAGTTGAGTCCCGTTTCTCCTACTGTTACATTTACACGCTGCTTATCACGCAACTCGTCATCTTCATAGAACGCGACATTGTACGTTTCATCTGTCGTACCCTTGATCGTAACTTCAACTGTGTTATTCATACTCACCATGTTCGTCTTCGCTCTCAGCGTTTCCGGCTTCAAATCCGGCTTTCTTACGTCCACAAAATCGCTTATTGCGTTGTTCGTCTCGTCACATTC
>MAXT01000043.1:3097-4087 GCA_001751225.1 Desulfuromonadales bacterium C00003107
ATCCACAAGCAGCGAGACATTGAATGCACCGCCGTTGTTCCGGACTATGCTACTAACCGTGCAGTTCGTGTACACAATAGCACTAACAGGCGTGTCCATGCGAGTGGGCTCCAAATCAGGCAACGTCCGCACCCGTAACGTTTGAATCGCAGCCGGATATGGCTGCCCGTACATCGCAGTTATCCTTGCCGCTTGTTCCATCGCATTCAAATCCTCTTTCTTCTGGTAAACAAGTATATATTCACCGTCTGCCCTCAATATGTATTCATTATTGTTGTCTTCATCCAGCAGAGTCCAGCACTCATTCACTTCCGTAACGGTAACGGTCACATTCGGCGAGAGCTCATACTCGCCATGCTCGTATCTTCTGAATACTTCGCGTAAATTCGCTGGCACCGTTTCATTGTTCAGTTCTTCGTTGTATGCGCCAGAATTCAGTGCCACAAATAAGTACTCTTCATATACGCTCTGTTGCTGCTTCAAATAAGCCACTGATCCATTCAGAGGTGCACGGTCCGCAGCAATAAACGCCTGCACGGCATGAGCAGTTGCAAGCATCGAAGAATCGTTCTTTAAAAATGGAAAGCTGCCATCGGCATTCTGCATAGTCTTCAGATACGCCAGCCCGTTATTCACAGCCTTATTCTGATCACGCCACAAAGATGAACTGCTCAAATCCGCTTTGACTGCGCATAGCGCCTGAATTGCAATTGCGGTGTCACTCGACTTACCATTGGATTCATAAGTAAACTTCCAGGAGCCATCCTCGTTCTGTCTGCTCAGCAGGTCTCTTGTGAGCGTCACCACCATCTCACGTTCGTATTCGGTTTCGCCTGTGGATACGAGTGCCATCAATGTGAACGCATCCTCCCACGCGACATCCTCTACCACTTCGGAGCCTATCTTCTCACCGTCATAAAACTTCTTGAACATACCGTCATAGTTCATACTGCCGAAATTATTTGGGTTCTCGCCGGCTGCCACGATGCC
>MAXT01000043.1:4138-5342 GCA_001751225.1 Desulfuromonadales bacterium C00003107
ACCCAATCCCGCATTCGATAACCGAACCAACTGGGCTCGTAGAACTCACCTCTTGTCGGGCTAGCATAATACATTTCGCCTTCAAGATGCGGGTCTTTGCCCAATATGTACGCAGCCATTGTGCAGAACGGCGGCGATAGCTTTTCCGTTGATGGTGGCGTCACTTCCGCCCGCCACATGCCCAGCTCAAAAGATGACTCTATCACGTTCACAGAAACAGCAAACTCGTTGTTCGTCTCATTTATGTCCGTTATATCAGTTGTGACATTCGCTTTCAACCGGAATTCGCCCGTCTCTTCTGGCGTCCAGTTGATAAGCAAATATGCGTGAAGTTCATTATCCGCCAAGAAACCGTCCATTCGAACGCTCTTGTTTGCTACCTCAAACCATTCATCGGTTTTGCCCTTCGCAGCATACAGCGTCATATTGAACTCTCGTGACTGGATGTCCTTCGTCACCCGTTTCAGCATCACATACACCATATTTGTCGCGTTCACGTACATCTTATTCTGAACGGTAAAGCCCTCTATGCTCACATCCATATCCACCCCGTACGGTTCTATCAACGGATAATGGTCGGTCGCAGGGCTGCCATAAACCGCATCCGGGCTTGCATACCAGTCATCACAAACACCGTCTCTATTCATATCTGTCCTGCCATAACAGCACCGCCAGACGTTCTCAGACATGCCTTCAGAAAAACTGCGAACCGTACCATCATCACGTAATAAGTTGCGGTTATTAACCACCACGAAATGCTCGCCCCAGTAATTATGGTCCCAGTTATTATCGGTGCCGGCATCCGATGCGATAGGTGTCGCTCGGTCCACCGTCCAGTTCTCCAGTATCGTTCTATTGAACACTGGAACACCCGGTTCGTAATCACGCAGCTTCCAGTACTCAAACGCATGCTCACGGTACAGGTTGTTGTGATGTAGCCGGTTGTTATTCCCTTCAACTCGTAGCCCTCTGTATACATTACAAATAGTGTTGTTGAACAGAACGTTGTTNNTTTGAACGCAGATCCATGAAGATAGCAGGCTGATCCCTGTATAGAAGAGGGCCATTTACGTAAGGATTGTTTGGGTAATAACCATCATACTCCACACCCGCGTAAACAAGACTGTTTGAGATGGTGCAGTCTGAAGAGTTAAAGATGTGTATCAGGTCTCCTACCTGCGCATGACGCATAACTTTACAGTTA